>JAHIZT010000053.1 GCA_018814355.1 Candidatus Thermoplasmatota archaeon
CCGCTCGAAGATGGCTGCCACTCCCGTGGTCAGCACGCTCAATAGCCCTATTACAAGCATCCCAGCGTACATCTTCTCGAACGCTCCGTATTGGTAGGCCATATTGTTGATGTAATAGCCGACGCCGCCGCCGACAGCGCCAAGCATTTCTGCCGCAACTATGCACATCCATCCAACGCCGAGGCCGACTTTGACTCCAGTCATCATGTACGGCAAGGTGAACGGCAACACAACCTTGGCGAAGACATCTATCCGTCTTGCCCCAAGCGTCCGCGCGGCGTCGATCAGCACGGGGTCCACGCTCCTGGCCCCCAAAATGACGTTCAGCAGAATCGGGAAGAATATCCCGAGGAACACAATCGCAACGGGTCCCCACAAAAACCCAAACGCTATTAGGAATATGGGAACCCAAGCGATGGGCGGAATAGGCCTGAAGAGCTCCATGATCGGCCTGCCGATGGCGTCAGCGTTGCGCGACCGGCCCATCAGAAGGCCGACCGGTACCGCTGAGCAGAATGCGAGTGCGAAGCCGAGTGATATTCGCTTCAGACTGGCATAGATGTGGTTTGTCATGTAGAGTCCAGACGGATCCTGATGTGTGAAGGAATCGAAGAATGCGGCCAGCACGTGCCACGGATAGGGTATGAAACCAGGAGTCGATGATCGAGGGCTTCCAGGAAAAGGCCAGTCACCATGCAACCAGGCAGAGTACAGCGACCAGAGGGCGATGAAGACTGCAAGAGATGAAGCGCTGAGGAGGACTCTGAACCAGTTCGAAAGCAGAAACTCTCTGAACCTTTTCAGAATATCTTCCATATGTCCACTCTCTCCCCTAGATGCGAGGGGAAAAGAAAGAGGTTTGGGAGCTCAGGTCTTGATCTCCAAGCTGAGGCCTTTCCTCTCGAGCGCGATCTTCAACAGCAGGAACTGGATAGAACTCTCTCCCGGTGTTGCCACGGTCTTGTTCACGAGGTCCTTCAGGTCGGTGATTCCCGAGCCTATTTTTCACGACGATACCGCTGCCCTCGCTGTTCGCTTGTGCGATGATCGTAGTCCCGGCACCGTTGATAAGGTGCTGCAGTATTGCAGGAGGAGCTCCCAGGTATCCGATGTCGACGCTCTTCGCGAGGAAGCCGGTCATCTCCGCACCCCCGTTGGCGAATGGCGCCCCAACAGCGTCTGTCACACTGAGGCCGTACTTCTGAAAGAGCGTCTTCGTTCCGCCAACGCTGAGATTCTGGGCGACCACCTGGGCCATCTGGTGCAGGTCCCCCAGGAGATATCCGAGACGGATTGGCGACGACGGGTTGAGAATCGTCTCGCTTGGAAGAACACTCGAAGCAGCATCGAGCATCGAACCGTTCGCGTAATGGTCGACGAAATCCCCCTCAGACGTATAACCCTGTGCAGTCAGGTTCGCCATGTCGGTCTCGACATACATGTTCGTGAACTCTTCGAGGGCGGATCTGAAGCTCGAGCCCATCAGATAGCCGAACTTGATGTGCTCGAACGCCGCCTCAACGACCGTCGAATTCCTAGAAGTGAATTTTACGGCCATATTGACAAGGAGCGTGTAGTTTGCACTGCTCTTGTTGTCCATGGCCTCTAGCATCCACTGGGTCGCGTCGATGTGGGCTTTCACGAACCTCTTCGTGAGTTCGGCACCGTTCGGACCAGCCTGGAACTCGTTCCGGACCACGACCACACAGCACGGATGGTTCGACATGATCTCATTCGACCACATCATCACATCGCCAACCCCGCCAGCGACGGAATCTGAGACATATGGCTCCCAGGCGATGTACGCGTCCACCTGACCGGTTGACAGCGCAGCTTTCATGTCCTTGGGCGCGAGAGTGACATACTTCACGACACCGCCTTCAGACCTCTTGCTCAGCAGAAGGGCGGTCGACACTCCACCCACGACAACTACTGCAACCACGACAATGGCTATGATCATCCTCTTGTCCATGTTGGCTCCCCATTCCATCATTGGCTGGTGCTTATTAAGCCTTTTCTACATATGTACGAAATAGAAGATACAATTGTATAAATATGTGGGCTACAATTAACACCTTCAGGATACAACATGGACAAAGCTAGGCATCTACTCTCTGCCGCAGCCGAATCCGATACCAAGTTCAGGGAGACTCTCCACGAAGTCCTGAAGGGGCTCGGCTGGACTGTTCAAGAGCTGTCCAAGAAGGCGGAAGTATCTCCCAGCACGCTTTACAAGATCATCAACGAAGACCGGTCTCCATCTATGGACGTCCTCAGGAAGATCCTCAGGGCTGTACGGGAGGCTGAAGGACTGACAGCGGGGAGCTTCATCGCGCTGATTGTCACCAGGCGAGTCCTCGACGAGGTGGTCGAGAGATCCGTCCAGATAGGCGATGAGAAGGTCAAGATACGGGAATACCCTGCGGCGACGGTGGAGGACGCCATCGTCTCAGCCATCCGCGCCGAGAGAGATGGTGCTGTCGCGGTCGTATGTGCGCCGATCGTCAGTCCGACGATTGAGAAGATTCTCGACATCCCAATCGCAACAATCGTTCCCAAGGACAGCGTTACGGAAGCAATCAGACTGGCCGCCAGAAAAACGAGGGTCTAGCGGATCATCTCGCGCCTCACTTTGAGATCGAGGCCCACGGACACGAGCTGCCCCTTCTTGACCTGGGAGGTCCTGGTCCTGTAGCCCAGGTACGTCTCCTGGAACAAAGATACATACGACCCGCATTTCGCGATTCTGAGGTCGTAGTACTCCGGCAGCTTGGTGTAGTCCCTGTATCCAAGCAGCACTTTGCCATCGGAGACCAAGAGGGCTGCAGCTGAGAACTTGTGCTTCACGATGTCCTCCAAAATGACAGACTTCAGCGCGGTCTTGATATCGCCCTCCTCCGACATCCGATCCGCGAGGAGTAGAAGCAGTCTCTCGCTATCAGTGTCCCCCTTTGGCTTCCGGCTCGTCACTGGATGGAAGTCATGAATAGTGCCGTTGTGTCCGAGCACGATGCCGTCCACGACGAACGGATGGGTGTTCATCATGACCGCGCCGCCCTTCGAAGCCGCCCTGACATGCGCCACAACTATGTTGGGGACATCGAGAGCTGGAATGTCCTCCAGCGCAGAATCGTACGACGGATCCAAGAACGCCTCTCGAGGGCTCCTGCCGATGTACCGTGGATCCCCTCCTCTGAAAGAGACTATCCCCCAGCCGTCCCTATGTCCGGGTTCCTTGGTCCCGGGGATTCTCCCGACCTGGGAAACGTGACGCAGGTCGACCAGGGCCCCCAGCGGGAAGTCGTCCCTGAAGACCACTCCGACCATCCTACACATGTCACAGCACCTTCGGGACGACCTCGAGCTCAAGGTCCATGGAGTTGGTAACGAGACACTTCCGCTTCGTGACGGAGATGGCCCTCTCCAGGTTGGACATCTTCGATCCAGAGGCGAACCGCATCTCCGGGTGCAGGGTTATCTTGACGAACTTCTTTGCGCCTTCCACCACTTCCAGGTCCCCTACTGCCTTGCACTTGTACTCGAGCAACTTCATTCCTAAGTCTCGGGAGACATGATCGAAGACGATCTGGAAGCACATGTTGGCCGCACCGACGAATGCATCCTCCGGAGTGAGAGGGCCGTGCATTCCATCCAACTCCACGGGAGCGGAGTAGTCGATGACCTGCCCGTTCTGACACTGGAGCTTTCCAGGGAACTTCTCGTTCCAGACAACAGTCGTCTCGAAATTCATTGGTCTCGACAGCTCAACGGGGTTATCGCGATTTATACTTTCCAGCGCACGTTCCAGCGCTTTCGCTGGCAATTCGAAAAAGAAGAAGATAATGGGGGCTGGATGAGTTGATCTTGAGCGATCTCTAGGCTCAACCAAGGGCCTTGTTGATATTTTGCTCTAGTATTGCCCTAGGCGCGGCGCCGATCATCTTGTCGACCAGCTGACCGTTCTTGAAGAAGAGAAGAGTCGGGATGCTCATGATCTTGTACTTGCCTGCTGTTGCGGAGTTTTCGTCCGTGTTTAGCTTGCCGTAGACGACCTTCCCCTGGTAATCCCTTGCCAAAGAATCGATCGTCGGTGAGAGCATCCTGCAAGGACCACACCAGGGCGCCCAACAGTCGACCACTACCTTCGGATACTTCTTGATGAATTCCTCGAAATCCGAATCCTTCACGGGAACTGGCGCTACTGGCCAACCGTTCCCACCCGATTTGCTGGCGGCTGCATTCTGCATCATCGCGGCCATCTTCTTCTTTCTTATCTCCTCGATTTCGCTTGACATATTGTCCACCGGGTTATGCACGCTTGTGCATCATCTATGCAATATCGAATGCGGACCCACTAGTTAACTATTGCGACGAATCAATGGGCACATCGGCACTCAAGACGTAGTCTTGAGACGGGCAGACCTTGGCTGGACAAGCTTTTTAAGCAACGGATGGCGATACGGTCGCAGGGATGCAGGATGCTCGAGGAAGCTTCTGAACTGATTGGATTGCAGGTCTACACTAGCCAAGGCATTTTCTTGGGAAGCATAGGAAACCTTGTTGTGGATGTCGATGAGAACAAGGTGCAGGGACTGTTCGTGACCAGCACGAATCCGCTCCTCGTCGAGGGGTCGAAGTCCGTCAATGTCCCATACAGATGGATCTCATCGATCGGGGACATCGTCATTCTCAAGTACTTCCCCAAGAGGGTCGCGGTCAAGAGGTCCTCGAAACCAAAGACTGAAAGGCCACCGGTCGAAGATTGAGGAAAAAGCATTTTATCGACCGCTCGCATTCTCGCGTCCGTGCCTGGACCCAAGATCGACCCATCGTGCTATGTCGCGCCAGAGGCCATCATCATCGGCGATGTCGTAATTGACAAGGGCTGCAGCATCTGGCCCTTTGCGGTCATCAGGGCGGACCTGTCCCAGGTGAGGATCGGAGAGGGTTCGAGCATACAAGAACATTGCCAGATACACGGCAACCCCGGCAGACCAATCATCATAGGGAGGAACGTATCCGTTGGCCATGGCGCGATAGTTCACGCCGCGCAAATCGGGGATTATGTGATCGTGGGAATGAACTCGACCATACTCGACGGAGCTGAGATAGGTAGTGGATCCATAGTTGGTGCCAACGCGTTGGTGAAGGAGGGCGTGAAAGTGCCGGAAGGGAGCCTGGTCGTCGGGGTTCCTGCGAAGATAGTCAAACAGGGGGACCCTTCCCTCAGAGAAGCGGCCAAGAGGAACGCTGAAGCGTACCACAAGCTCCGAGATGCGCACAAACGTGGCGAATTCGCCCGTTACAAGGCCTGAGCGCAGGCGCGCGGGGAAGAGTTCAAGACCATCCATATGATTCTGAGCCTCATGGAGGAAACGAACGGAACAACGGTCTGGGACGCCATTGCCACCAGAAGGAGCGTTAGGAATTTCGAGGACATACCGGTTGAGGAAGAGAAGCTGACCAGATGCCTTGAGGCAGCCAGATTGGCGCCGTCGTGGGCGAACAAGCAGTGCTGGCACTTCATCGTGGTTCAGGGAAGGCAGAACGTCGAGAACCTTGGCATTGTGCCGATCAACATCAAGAACGCGCCCGCACTGATCGTCGCTTGCGGTGACCCGGAGAAGAGCGGCAACATGGATGAGAAGCCCTATTTCATGGTGGATGTGGCGATTGCTGTTGAGCACATCATACTGGAGGCGTGGGAGCAGGGCCTAGGGACGGTCTGGGTCGGAGGGTTCAGGGAATCGAAGGTAAGGACAGCGCTCGGGATACCCGAGAACATCAAGGTCGTGGCTCTCGTCCCGATAGGTTATCCAGCCGGTAGGGACACCATCGGGATGGTGCTGGCCAAGAAGATAATGGGACTGGGAGGCAACAGGAAGGAGCTGAAGGAGATCGTCCACTACGGCAAGTGGTAGACGCCCTCAGCGGATTTCGTCGATGTTGACCCCGCAAACCCTGGAGAGCTCCTCGTGAAGCCTCATGATCTTCAGCGCGGCCTCGTGCTCTCCATGTCTGGCCACGCTGGCCACCGCTTCTTCGATGTTTGTCCTTTTGGTTCCAGAAATCAGGTTGTCAGCATGGGCAACGATCTTCTCCTCTAGAGTACGAGGAGTGTAGTTCTTCCTGGGGAGACCCAACCGCTCCGCCGCCCTCGGCGTTATTCCAGCGCCTATGTGCCTTTCGATTATCTTCACTATTGAATCTGGCAATGCCAGCTCGGAGGCCAACTTTGCGCCTTCGATGGCGTGCGTCATGCTGTGACTCTTGCATCTTCCCAAATCATGGAGCAGCCCGCCCATCTTCACAAGTTCGACGTCGGCACGGCATCTCTTGGCAATCCTCACGGCGAGCTCCGACACGGCCTCAATGACTGATGACCTCCTGGTTGCACGCATGTTCCCTGAGGATCCTCATGCACTCGTCACTGCTTGGTAGGTGAGCGCTCTTTGGTCTTGTTGCGGTCAACGACTGTCTTCCCCCTCGGGTTCGGGACGATCCGTAGCCTGCCCTTGAAGGGCTTCTCAAGGGATTTCCCGCCCTTGTACCTATCCATGAATATTGCCAGAGCCGCGACCTCCGAGTGCGGCTGATTACCGACGGAGATATTGCGGTCCGCGAGGTCGTAGACCTCGCGAGGGACCTTCTCCGCACCGACAACTATGAGCAGCTTATTCCCCTTGATCGTCGGCAGCGCCTTCGATAGGCTCTCGCCGTACATGGTAAGGTGGACCGATTCGCCATCCCATGCTTTGAGCGATTTGCGCCAATCTACTCCGGTCTTGATCTTGAACTTGCCCCCGAAGCGAGCTACGACGCTCTCGACCGTCTTCTCAAGGACCGGATCCTCCGTGGAGACCCAAACCTCGTCGGCCCCAAGCGCCCTGGCTGTGAGCGCGACATGCGTGGTGACCCTCTGATCCCTGGTTGGTCGATGGCCGAGCCTTAGGACGACTATCATCAGAATCACCCGGACCGCTAGGTCACTCCTTGACCCGCTCGATCCTGTGGCCCCTATAATCCAGCTTCGTGCTCCTCTTGACCAGGCTCTTGAGCATTGTGAATGTGACGCCAAGTACCTCGGCGACGTCCCCAGCGAACTTGCCCTGGGCACCCACCATCTCGTAGATCTGCTTCTCGATCTTCTGGAACTCCTTCTCCTCCATGACCGCAGCTGCGAGGACATCGCTGATCTCGTAGACCGGCCATGAGGCGTTGATATGGAAGGAGGTGTAGTAGGTGTGGTATGCTTTCTCCGGCTGCTGCTCGGGAGAGGTCTGCCATCTTGTCTCGACTAGTTTCATCTTCTCGAAGAACAGGAGAGCCTCCTTTCCCGCAGGCCCGAACTGCTTCTCAATGTCGCGGATCGTATGCCACTCGAGGGTCACTAGTTTCAGGACCTCACGCTTGACCTTGGTATCGACCGCCCGGAACATTGGAACCAGTTCCGCCGGCTCGGTGATAACCTTGATCCGCGTCATGGACGGACCCTATCCTTCTGGGGGCATATAAGCCTAATTGGAATCCTGAATGCACATTTTTGACCTACTGGCTAGTTCAAAAAAATGGTTGCGAAAGACAGAGCGGCACGTGGGATATCCGGCTTCCCGATGGGGAGAGATTTAAGTAGAGAAACACTCTACCGCAGAAAACAGAGCGTGCTGCAATGATGGCCAAGGACTTGAAGGACAAGTCGAAAGTCGACGAAATAGTCCTCACAATCGTCGAGAAGAATGAGCCGAGGGAGTTCCAATCGAAGTGGAGCGGCTCCTCGGGCAGGGTCTGCGACGCGGTTGGACAGGACGAGAACGGCGACAGTGTCTCCCTGACACTATGGAACGAAGACATTGAGAAGGTCGAAATCAACTCGAAGATCAAGATAACGAACGGTTGGGCCTCGGCTTACAAGGACAAGCTGCAGGTCAGCGCAGGAAAATTCGGCAAGCTCGAGATCGTCTAGGCTCTCGGCGTGCTATTCGATTGTGACCATTCTCATACCCACAGCCAGAGCGCTGTCATAGCGACGGCCGGCAGGACCGCCATCAGGAAGTCATCGTCGACGTACTTGATTTCGAGGTTTTCCGACGCGATGGCGATCGCCGCTCCTACAGAGGCCAGTGCTCCTGCGAACAAGAACGACATCTCGCTCGAGAGAAGGAGGGCGGAGATGCACAATACGAGGTAGACGCCGGATGAGACCGGGACAGCTATTCTTGCATCGACCGAATTCCTCAGTTCGCCGATTAGAGGGTCCACGATAGCCATACCGATCAACGCTGCCGTGGCGATCTCGTGCGGAAACAACCACAACACCAAGGTTATCCCGGCCGCAGCCCAAGCGAAAGACGCTATCTGGTTCCTTTCGTGCGGTCTCAGGCCAAGGAAAGTGATGCCCTTCCAGAGCCTGATGGCTTCGAACATCGAGACCGCAGCAAAGAAGGCGATGAGCAGGACCCATCTCTGGAGGCCGACATACGGGAGGTCGACCGGGATGGAGTAGTACAGAGGCGCTAACGCAATGAGCACGTGGGTCAGGCGTCTCACGACGATATCGCTCTTCACCATCATACCTCACACACTGAACGAAGTCCTAGCCCATTTCCCCTCGATTCCTCTGAACAGGATGAACGTGGCCGCGATGAGCGAACCGAGGACCAACGCGATCCCTGTCAGAGCAACCGACCAGTTGGATTGCAGGCTGAACGAAAGGATGGTCAAGCAGACATTTGGAAGGAAGGCCAATATGCTGAATTTCGACAGGACGCTCGTGTCGAACAGGAAGGTGTTGGTTTTCAGGCCGGTCAAGTAGGCCGTCATGACCACCATATAGAGGGATGTGACGAACATGACTATCAACGCCAGCCAGAGGAGGTTCGTCTCCCCGTTCAGGATCGAGATTGCCACCACGAAGAACGCGGATATTCCCATGGTCAGGAAGAGGAACACGCTTATCCTGATGCGGATCAACTGTGGCACCGTCACCGGAAGGAGAGAATAGTATTCGGCCAGGTCGACGTTGTTCAGCCAGCTGTACATCATGACGCCTATGAACCCTACCATGGCAGCGTAGAATACCGCATTGAACCCAACGGGGATCGAGAGCCCGTAGTTGACGTACCACGTGGTGAACGACAAGAACAAGAGCGGGAGTATGAATGAGAAGAACATCTTCGCGATGATGCCGCTCCTGCGAAGGTCGAGGAACTCCTTCGAGAGAAGGGATCTGTTGAGGCCTCTGAACATGCTCACCCGATCATAGTACTTCGGGAGCAGGTCGGCATGCGACTTCGATGATATGTTTATGCGGACCTGGACAAGGTAATAGGCCAGGATAGCGAACACCGATGCCACCGCCGCAGAAGCTGCGGCATACATAGACGCCTCAGAGAGATTCACGGCAAACGGTCGAACATCCATCTGAAACCCTAACGAAGGGAGGATGAACTCGAGGGAAGGGTATCCGAAGATCCCGTAACCGATGATGAGCAAGGCAAAGGCGGCCGTGAATGCTATGAACGCCTTCACGTTTCGGATGTAGATGACAGAAGCGAAGAAGCTGATCGACATGCCGATCATGAATGTCAGCAGCACTGCGACGAAGAACAAGCCTATGCTGCCTAGGTGAAAGCCCATGAACGGGGCGGCCGCCAATATGCCGAGCGTTCCGGGCATCAGGAGCAACAGAACATAGAACATGGCGTCACGCAGATAGATGCCCAGAAATGTGGTTCTGAAAGAAATCGGCAGGAGGTACGGCATCGCGACCAGGTAGTTGCTTGTCCCATGCCTCCTCTCCAGATACTCTCTACCCATGAGGCCGAACGCGCCGACGCTAAGACCATACAGGAACGCTGAAAGATGAGCGAACGTCGCTAGGCGATCAAGCGAGATCGTCTCTAGCATCTTGTCGATGGTCAGGCCGCTCGCGAACGAAAGTAGAAAGACGAACAACGGGAAGGTCAGAAACCTCTGCTTGCCGGAATATGATGTGTGCGTCCTGAACTCTTCCTTGAGCATCAGCCTCAGGAGGTCTTTCGTCCCGGGTCACCCCCGATGCCGCGCACACCTACCGATCGGAGGAACAACTTCTCAAGGTTCTCTCCACCCTTGACCAGGTCGTCCAGCCTCCCCTGGGCGACGACCCTGCCAAGGTTCACGATCGAGAGCTTGTTGCACAGCCTCTCGGCGATCTCGAGGAGGTGGGAGGCCATGAACACGGTCCCGCCTTTGGAGATGTATTCAACTAGGTACTCTCTGAGCAGCCTCTGATAGATTGGGTCGAGGTTTATGAACGGTTCATCCAAGAACAAGAGCCTCGGTTCGTGGATTAAGGCTGATGCTAGCATCAGCTTCTGCCTCATGCCTTTGGACATGTCCTTGCAGATGGTGCCCTTCTTCTCATCGAGATCGAAGAACGAGAGCCATTTCTCGATTCTATCTTCGAGATTATCGAGCTTCCTAACCTTGCCGACGAAGTAAAGGTATTCGTACCCAGTAAGGTAGGTCGGAGGACTCTCAACCTCTGGCACGATCCCGATCAACTCCTTTACGTGTAACGGCTCTTTCAGCACATCTACTCCGAGCACGTTCACAGAGCCCGAGGTTGGTGCGAGCTGACCCGTGAGTATCCTGATGAGAGTGGTCTTGCCAGCGCCGTTCGGGCCGAAGAATCCGAAGAAGTCGCCCTTGTCGACGGTGATGGAGACGTTGTCCAGGGCCTTCATGTTCCCGTAGTGCTTAACGATGTTGTGGCCCTCGATCACTGTCATTTCGAGCTACGCTATTTGTGAGACATTATATCAAGCTTGGTCGGAGACAATGCTACCAACGCCCTTGTTCCCCCGTCGCCGTTCATATATTTCCTCGTGCTATCATGTAGCACGATACATCGACTTCGACACTCTCCGCACAGAAGGTGACTTGGATGAAAGGCAATGCTGGCAAATCCGTACTCACGAGCAAGATCGAAACCGAGATCGACCTACTTCAGAGACATGTGGCGATGCTGAAGGCGATCATGGACAATGAACCGATAGGGATCATCAGGCTCTCCGAGATGCTGAAACACCCGCAGCACAAGGTGAGGTATTCCCTGAGAATACTCGAGCAGGAAGGACTTATCGAACCTTCCCCTGACGGCGCGGTGACCACAGAGAGGATTCAGGACTTCCTCGACCACCTGAAGGACATACTCGAGACAATGAGCAATACGGTCAATGAGCTGCGGGAGTCAATCGAGTAATCGTGCTCCCGCCCCATGGTTTTCCGATTCAAGGCCGAGAGGCAGCTGCAAAAGCTTATCTAACGGGTCACTTTAACTGCGCCTGCAACCACAAAAGCCGTCGTAGCTCAGCCTGGTAGAGCGTCCGCCTGTTAAGCGGAAGGTCAACGGTTCGAAACCGTTCGACGGCGCTTTCATTTTGCTGCTAAGGGCGAGACCACGGTCTTCGCCTTCGAATCACCGAATATGAGTCGGCCAACCCTGAATATCATAGGTCTCTTGCCCCTCGACCATCTGGTCAGATCTATCACGAAGAGCGACGTCGCGAAAACGGGTATGATCATATCCAGCCAGCCGCCAAGGGTCAGTATTGCCCCCAGGAATATGAAGAAGATGAGAATGCCGGAGGCGAAACCAACTCTCTGTGGGAGATTGTCAACCATCCCAATGTGCTCCATGATGAGGACCACGACGGCCGCTGCTATCACGAGCTCGATCACGATCGGAACCAGGAACGGCACCGGAGAGCCCACGAACATTCCGGACGCAAGGAAGCACAGGAGAAGGAACATGAACCCCAGAACGGCGAACATGCGAGGAGACCATGTTGGTGCAGCGTGGCTCGGCGCGAGCCAATCCTTCGGCAGGTGCTTCGCGAAATAGACTAGGCCGAAGACGGCACCGATGGACAAGAGGTACATCGGCACCAAGGGCACGTAGGGGTTCAGGAGCGCCGTGCAAACGAGGACGTCCAGGAATAGGATAACGAGAACTGTCTCGAATCTCTTCCTCGTAAGAAATCTCTGCCCCTTCAGGTGGGGGTAGAGAATGGCAATCAGTAGGATAGGCAGAGTGATGCTGACAGCCGAGTGGAAGATCGTGAGCCAGACGGCCCAGATCCAGTTGGTGCCCAGGTACCGGCCGTACTCTCCAAGGCCTCCCAGGTCCATCCAGTTGGGGTCGAAGAAGCTCTTAATCGCGACCCCTTCCTCAAGTATGCCGTAGGCCGCGCCCATGACGATCACGCTGGCCCAACCCTTGTTCCAGATGACGGAGAGCTCCCGGACCACAACAACGCCTCCGCCATACAGACCCAAGAGCAGCGCGAACGAGAACGGGTTGAAGAACTCGCGTGGAGGAGACGACCCCGACAGCATTTCCGCGATCATCGGCGAAAGAAGAGCCAAAATCCAGAGGGCTTTCCCCTTCTCCGTCATCATTGAAGGTTTCGCATTTCGGGGTATTAATCTGCCCGGAACCGTTATCAGATATGAGAACACACAGGCCAGTATCCTGATTTGACGGACTCCCGTGAACGATTTGTCCGAGAAGATAAGGGACTAATGAAATATACGGACTTGGCGTTCGAAACGTCACTCAAGACGGAAGTTGCAGAAATGCCAAGAATCAATGTCGGAGACAACGCCCCGGATTTCGAGCTGGAGGACCAGAACGGCAAAAAGGTGAGATTGAGCCAGTACAGAGGCAAGAAGAACGTCCTGCTGGCGTTCTTCCCGTTCGCTTTCAGCCCCGTGTGCACGAACGAGCTCGGAGAACTGAAGGAGAAGGAGGACTTGGTGCTGAAGCTCGACACGCAGATACTCGCTTCGAGCGTCGACAGTACATGGTCCGAGAAGGCATTCGCAAAGGAGCTCGGCGTGAAGTTCCCGATCCTTGGGGATTTCAAGAAGCAGGTTGCACCTCTCTACGGAGCGCTCTACGAGGACAAGGGTTTCGCGAAGAGGACCATATTCGTCATTGACAAGAAAGGAAAGGTCGCCTACAAGAGGGAATATGACCCTGGCACTCAGCCCAGCATCGATGAGGCACTCGAGGTCCTGAAGAAGCTGAGGTAGTCACCGCGGCAGGACAACAAGATTTATTAGACACTCTCAGACTAGCTCCCAGTCGGAAGACCATCCTAAGGTGATTGGAGTTGGCGTGGATCAAGGCCCCAAACAAAGACAGCGTACGCGGCAAGACAAAGAAGGTCTACGACAGGATAATGAAGGAGCGAGGGCACCTCGCGAACATATTCCTCGCTCAAGGAATGGACCCTGATGTTCTCGAAGACCACTTTGACCTGTATGTCCATCTCATGATCGGTCCAGGTCCGCTATCCAGGGAGGAGCGGGAGATGATCGCTGTGGTCGTCTCTGCGGCGAATAGGTCGGCCTATGGAGCGATCCATCACTCGGAGGCTCTCGAGACGGTGGAGAAGGACCCTAAGGCGCTCTACAACTTACTCAAAGAGTTCGCATCGAAGCATGAGACCCTCAGAAGTAAGGGACTCCTCGCATATGCGGCCAAGCTCACGCTGGACCCGAAAGACATAACGAAGGACGACATTGACGACCTGAGAGATGCTGGCCTGACCGACGAGGAGATACTGAGGGCGAACCTGATTGCGAGCTACTTCAACTTCTCGAACAGGATAGCGCTCGGTTTGGGCGTGGAGCTTGAGGAAGGCGAGGCCAGGACCTACAAGTACTAGTTTCTGAGCGTCTGCACATGGCATCTTTTGAGGAACAGGCACAGGCGCTCCCGAGAGGTACCGTCGTCGTGCTGGGTGTTCCGTCGGATGAGAATTCGTCCTTCCTGAGGGGCGCAGCGCTCGCTCCGAAGCACATACGAGAGGCGCTGCATTCGGGCTCGGCCAACATGATGACCGAGCTCGGCGTGGATCTGGGATCCTCGGCCGGCTGGGCCGAACTCGGGGACTTGCCACTGTCGACAGGCGACATAGCATTTGCGAAGATAGAAACGACGATCTCCCAACTGCTGGCATCAGGCGTGCGTGTCCTTGCCCTCGGGGGAGACCACTCAATCACTCATCCGATTGTGAGGGCCTATGCAAGGTCCTTCCAAGGGCTGACCGTCCTCCAGCTTGACGCTCATCCTGACACATATGACGAGTACGACGGGAACCGCCATTCGCATGCGTGCCCGTTCGCGCGGATCATGGAAGAAGGGCTTGGCGTACACCTGGTTCAATTGGGCGTAAGGACCATTAATCCGCACCAGCGGCAGCAGGCGGAACGATTCGGGCTGACGATGGTGGAGATGAAGGACTGGTCACCGGACAAGCTCCCGAGGCTCGAGGGGCCAATCTACCTATCGCTGGACTTGGACGCGTTGGACCCGGCATTCGCACCAGGAGTCTCTCACCACGAGCCAGGGGGATTCACCACGCGCGACGTACTGCGCATCATTCACGGCCTACCTCAACCAATCGTGGGCGCGGACATTGTGGAATTCAACCCGATGCGCGACCCAGTCGGGGTCACAGCAATGCTCGCGGCGAAACTCTGCAAGGAGATCGTGGGTAGGATGCTGCTCTAGGCGAGATTGGGCACCACAGAAACCCTAATAAGCCCAAGGGCATTATGACGGAATACAAGGGCCCGTAGCTTAGTCCGGCGGAGCGATTGGCTCATAACCAGTTGGTCATCGGTTCAAATCCGATCGGGCCCACTGTACATCTTTCCTCGGCGAAATACCAGCGCTTTCGCTCAGAACAGGAAAATGAAAATTGCGACAAAAGCGAAAGGATTTGCGCTTAGGAACTGATACCAAAAGTACTAGCAAAAGCACTTAGAACCGGCGTGGCGGCCTGTGCTTCTGATAACAATCCTTGCAGTACACGGGCCTTCCGTCAGTTGGCTTGAACGGGACCTGTGCATCAGCACCGCAGTCGGAACACTTCACAGTGTGCATCTCCCTTGGTCGGGAGCCGAAACCGCGATCGTCTCTGCGTGGTCTGTCGTTAATGAGGACTACCTCCTTCCAAATCTCACTCTACCCCTTGCGGAGCCGAATGGTAAACCCGCTATGTAACTGACCTGTATATTAAGGCGATGGCCTGAACCAGCGATTCGGTGAAGGATTGGGGGGTCTGAGCAAAAACCCTCCGACATAGGAGATGACCGTGGGACACGAACGTCGGACTAGTTTGATGGATGAGGGACTAGAAGATGATTGTGCTCATTGAAAAAGAGTAAAGACGTCTGATGTCATCGGGGGTGCGAGATGACCACATGAGAGAAACCAACATTGTCGCGCTGTTCTCAGCGACGGACATCCAGGACCTTGACATCCATCCTGATGGACGCAAGGCGATCTGCTCGGTCAACAAAGGGGCCAACTGGGAGCTTGCAACGCTCGACCTGACCAAAGGGAGCCTGAAGAAGTTCTTGTCTGGGCCTCAGTCGCTCACGCACCCAACATTCTCCCCAAACGGAGACAGGATAGCATATCATGTCGACTTCGAAGGAGACGAGAACCATGACGTTGTCGTTATCCGATCCGATGGAAAAGGCGCAAAGAAGCTCACTGACGGGGTCGAGGACAACTTCGAGCCGCAGTTCTCCCCGGATGGAGAGACGGTTTCCTTCATCTCCAACCGCGTGAAGGACACCGAGAACCTCTACCTGATCGGTTCCAAGGGCGGGAGAATGAGGAGGCTCACAAACGAGCCACTCCCAGTGAGGCAGTATTCCTGGTCTCCGGACGGCAGATGGATAGCCTTCCTCACTGGGGTTGGGGACGAGGATTACATCTCGTTGGCCGACACGAAGAAGATGAGAACCAAGAGAGTGCTGCACAAGAAGAATGTGGAGCATGGACTCGCAGGTGAATGGGGCGAGGCAGCCCCTTGGTCGCCTGATGGCATGAATCTCTTGTTCGTATCGAACGAGCACGATTCGCAGGACATCGGCCAATATGACATCAGGACTAAGAGGTTGAGATGGCTCGTGAGATCCAAGTACGACAAGCACCAGCCGATGTTGTCCTCGGACGGCAGCAGACTCGCATACCTGGAGGTCGACGACCCGAACATCGCGGTCAAGGTGAAGAGCGGAGGGGCGACAAGAGTGGTCTCGCCCAAGGACGGAACCTCCAGAGCACTCCACTGGCTTCCGGATGGTAAGGGGATGGTTTTCGTGAACGGCTCCGCTGTGAGACCGGAGGAGGTCTTCGTCGTCAGGGACCGTACCCCGAGAAGGCTCACGAAACTTATGAAGAAGCCGATGAAGACAAACGGGATGGCATATCCGAAACTGGTTAGATACAGGTCGTTCGACGGGCGCATGATACCGGCCATGCTCTACATCCCAAGGGACAAGTCCAGGAGAGCGGGAATAGTCCTGCCGCACGGCGGCCCTGATATGATGGATACGAATCTCTGGGATCAGCTAACGATCATGCTCGTTGACAAAGGCTTAGCTGTGATCAAGCCCAACTACAGAGGATCGACCGGTTATGGCAGAATGTTTCAGCACCTGCACGACAAGGATTTGGGCGGTGGAGACTATCTCGACACTGTCTATGCTGGCAAGTATCTACTTGATGAAGGTCATGCAGACAGAGATCGGCTCGGTTACTGGGGTGCGAGTTACAGCGGATTCACTTGCATGATGGCGTTGACAAAACATCCGGACATGTGGGCCGCCGGCGTTTCAATCGTCGGCTTTTTCGACTGGATCACGGAGCACGAGAACGAGAGAGGGTACCTGAAGGCATATGACGAGAGCAAGATGGGAGACTTCTCAAAGAACCCAGATTTCTTCAGAGAGAGGTCTCCGATAAACTTCCTGCACCAGCTGAAGGCCCCTCTGCTCATGACAGCATCTGCGAGGGATGTCCGATGCCCTCCGACGGAGTCGAGGGCAGTGGTCGCGAAGCTGAAGGCGATGGGTAAGAGGTTCGAGTACCATGAATACCCCGACGAAGGGCACTGGCCGAGGAAGCGGAAGAACCTGAAGGACTTGTACATGCGATCCACCAGGTTCCTGGACGAGAACATGCCGAAGTAGACAATCAGGGCAAGCGGCTGTAATAAGGGTTCATGAGGTCTTCGAAACATGCGAGCGCAGCGGCGGCTCCGCCGTGGACCGCGGCGACGACTTGTCTGATCCCTCCGGAGACGTCCCCAGCAGCGTAAACGAAGGGGACGTTGGTCCTAAACGATCGGTCGACCGTAACGAAGCCGCCAGGATCCATCTCCAGACCAAGTTCGGTAGCCAGTTGTGAGCTTGGTATCTCCCCCACAGCGACGAACACGCCGTTGATCGCGCGAGTCTCGGCGGCGCCGGTCTTGACGTTCCTCAGCTTTACCGCGGAGACCTCCTCCTTTCCCACTACCTCGTCCACAACCGTGTTCCACACAACAGGTATCTTGTGCCCCTTGACCGTGTCCTGCAGGTGTCTGTCAGCCCGGAACGAGTCGCGCCTGTGCACTATGGTCACCTTTGCCCCGATCGAGTGCAGATAGAGCGAATCCGTAAGAGCCGTGTTCCCTCCGCCGACGACGATGACTTCACGGCCCTTGTAGAAGAAGCCATCGCATGTAGCACAGTACGAGACCCCCTTGCCGATGAGGCCCTCCTCCCCAGGGACGTCCAGCTTCCTGTGAGAAGAGCCAGTCGCAAGGATGATAGCTTTGGCAGTGTACCTTCCAGACGTGGTTGATATCTCGAATTTCTCAGCTGACCTGACTCTGAGGACTTCCTCGCCCTCCCTGATTTCGATGTACCTCCGGGCGTGATCGGCCATGATCTCCATCAGCTTCATCCCGGGAATCTCCGGGAACCCCGGATAGTTCTCGATGTTTGGGCTGGTGAGGACCTGGCCGCCGGGGACCCCCTTCTCGAGTATGATGGCCTCCAGGCCAGACCTCCTCGCATAGATCCCCGCCGACAGGCCGGCCGGTCCAGCACCGACTATGACAGCGTCATAGTCGCCGAGGACGGACTCAGCAGGATCGGATGCTACGCCTTCTATGGCCATCGATCCTGTGAATCCACGAATGCCGTATAATATGTTGGCCCTTGAGAGGCTGGACTTCTCACGGACGGATAGCCAGTCCAATATCATAAAATACAGTCTCCGGCCCTTCACAAGACGAGACTGATGGAAGCCCAGACGATTACTGCGTTTCTTGCTATCGGCTCCATCATTTTCATTGGGTTCTTCGGAAGTCTGATTTTCACGAGATATCGAATTCCAGACGTTCTGATTCTAGTGGCTCTTGGCATGATCATCGGCCCGGAAGTCCTTGGAACGATGTCCCACCTCGTAACGTATGGCACTCTGTCTGAAATCGAGCAATACCGAGACTTGTTCTTGTCGGCTGCGCTCGTGCTCATCCTATTCAACGGAGGTTTGAACCTAGGTTTGCGAGCCGTGATTCAGTCGATGAGGCTCGCGACGCTAACGACAATCCTCACGCTGATCTTGGAGATACTCCTGGTCGCCACCGCACTCCACTTCATCATGGGTGTGGATTTCCTACTAGCATTGGTTGTCGGTTCCATCATAGGAGGTACGGGCGAGGCCGTCGTCATACCCATTGTGAAAAAGATGAGAATAGGCGAGCGGACGAAGGCCATGCTGATCATGGAGAGCGTAGTCACGGATGTTATCGTGATCGTGGTCGCCATCACGCTGATGTCTCTGATCGCCATCGGTGATTTCAGTCTGATGGCCATAGCTAGACAATTGGCTGTCAAATTCGTGGTCGGCGGGCTCGTGGGTTTCACGGCCGGGATCGCCTGGCTCTTCGTGCTCCAGAGATTGCAGAATCAACCTCTCTCCTACATGATCACTGTCGGAGCGCTCTTCGTAGTCGCCGGCTTCGTGGAGATGTCACCAATAGGGAGCTCGTCGGCGGTGGCCGCGCTTGCCTTCGGCCTAGCGATCGGCAATAGGAGGTTCGTCAAGAGATGGCTGACTTCGGTGACTCTAAGGCTGTCATCGGACGAGCACATACATGATTTCCACTCGGAAATCAGCTTCTTCGTGAGGACCTTCTTCTATGTCTATCTTGGACTCTTGTTCAGGTTCAAGACTTTCGAGCCCATCCATCTCGCCATAGGCATCGGGATAATCGCAATCATCGTGATCGTCCGTAGGGTCACCTCACTTATGGCCTACAGGGTTGGCGATCTCGAGAAATCAGATGCTGACGCATTGTTCGCGATGATGCCGAGGGGCCTCGCCGCAGCAGTCCTGGCAACGATGCCCGCGACTCTTCTTGCGGGCACCAGTGTCTGGTCCCCTGAGTATGATCAACTGTTCCTGAATGTTATCTTGATCGTCATCCTCGGAACTACCATGCTCGCAACCATCCTCAGCTTCTGGACCGAGAAAACGATCGACAAGAGGAACCGGCACAGATTGAGGACAAGACTCGCAGAGGAGTCCTAGATCAGCCCATGCAGGAAACGATCTCTCGGGCGAACTCCGAGGTTCCATAGGCACGGCTGCCAGCTCGCCGAGCAAGATCTTCGGTAAGGACTCCTTCGGCCAATACCTTCTCAAGAGAACTGACTATCAGACGACCAGCGCTCTCAAGTCCTATGTGCTCGAGCATCAACGCGCCGGATAGGATGAGTGAGGACGGGTTGGCGATGTTCTTGCCCGCATACTTCGGGGCGGTCCCATGGACTGCCTCGAAGACAGCTGTGTCATCTCCGATGTTAGCACCGGGTGCCAACCCCAGCCCGCCGATCTGGGCAGCACAGGCATCCGCGAGATAGTCTCCATTGAGGTTCGGGGTCGCCAAGATGGAGTACTCATCGGGCCTTGTCAGTATCTGCTGGAACATGTTGTCCGCTATGCGGTCGTTCATCACAATCCGACCAGGGGAAATTCCACCTGCGAGCTTCAGCTCGCTTTCCGGCACGACCGAATCCGCAAACTCGAACCTTGCGAGTTCGTACCCCCAATCCCTGAAAGCGCCCTCCGTGAACTTCATGATGTTGCCCTTGTGGACCAAGGTCACGGACTTCAGTCTCTTCTTGATCGCATATCTGACTGCAGCTCGGATGAGGCGCTTGGAAGCGAACTCCGAGATGGGCTTGATTCCGATGCCGCTATCCGGCGAGAGTTCGATCCCCATCCTCGACTTCAGAAACCCGATGAGCTCGAGAGCCTCCTTAGAGCCGCTCCTCCACTCGATGCCTTTGTAGACGTCCTCTGTGTTCTCCCGGAAGATCACGATGTTCATCTTCTGAGGTTCCTTGACAGGACTCGGCACACCCTCGAAGTATCTTACTGGCCTGACTGAACAATAGAGGTCCAAGGCCTGGCGGATGGACACGTTGAGGCTTCTGATCCCTCCACCAATCGGCGTTGTCAGTGGTCCTTTTAGCGAGATGCCGCGATCTCTGATCATCTGAAGCGTCTTCGACGGCAGCCACTCCCCCACTGCCTTGAATGCCGCCTCACCTGCCAACAATTCCTCCCAGATCAGAGTGGCCGTGCCTTCAGTGGCTTTGCCGACGGCAGCGTCTATGACTGATCGGGCTGCAGCCATTATGTCGGGTCCGATCCCGTCGCCTGGGATGAACGGGATTCGAATCTGCTTGATCTCGCGATTCATTCTTCCGTTCTCCTACATACTATTCCAGCGCGAATCCGCCGTGCTTCTTCAGATGAGGAATCAAACCGCCGTCCTCAAGCAATACTTGCATCGTCCTCGGAATAGGAGACGTTCTGGCGGTCTGCCCCGTGCGTACGTTGATGACTTCTCCCTTGTCGAAGTCCACCATTATCTCATCGCCCTCGGCTATCCAGCCAGTATCACATTCAATCAAGGGAAGGCCCACGTTGAACGAGCTCCTGTAGAATATGCGCGCGTACGACCCCGCAATCACCGCTGCAACTCCGGCGGCCTTCAGAGCACGCGGTGCCTGTTCCCTGCTTGAGCCGCACCCGAAGTTCCTGCCCGCGACCACAAAGTCGCCCTTCGTGACCTTTGAGAAGAACTCAGGATCGATATCCTCCATAACGTGCTTCGCAAGCTCGTTCATGTCATCGATCTTGAACTTGTACCTTCCTGAGATGATGTAATCCGTGTTGATGTCGTCGTTGGGGACGAACCTGTGCGCTTTCCCAGTCAATTTCATCGCATCGCCCTCTCAGATCTCCCTCGGATCGGTGATCTCGCCCTTGATGGCCGAGGCAGCCACGGTCTCCGGCGAGGCCAAGTATATCCCCACATCCTTGTTGTTCCCCATGCGTCCCTTGAAGTTCCTGTTGGCGGTCGAAATGACATTCTCGCCATCAGATGGAATCCCCGCATGAGTTCCCACGCAAGGACCGCAGCCAGGCGTGACAATTGCTGCGCCAGCCTTCAGAAGCTGAGATATGATCCCACGATCCATCGCGCTGAGGAGTATGCTCCTTGACGCCGGGGCAACGATCATCCTCACACCTGTTCTTATCTGATGACCTTTCAATACTCTGGCAGCTGCCTCGAGGTCGCTGATTCGTCCGTTGGTGCAGGTCCCAAGGAAGGCCTGTTGAATCGCTATGCCTCTGAGATCAGAGGCATCTACGACTTTGTCCACGGAGTGAGGCTTCGCCACTTTTGGGACGAGGTCGGATGCATCGAACTCAAAAACCTTCTCGTAAGTGGCGCCGTCGTCACTCGAGACAGCATTATCGGCCCGAAGACCGCGTTGGGAGAGCCATTCCGCGGTCTTCGAGTCGAATCCAAAGGGACAGAACTTGGCCCCCATCTCGACGGCCATGTTTGCTATCGTGAATCTTCCATCCATGATGAGCGAATCGATCGCTTCTCCTGAGAACTCGACGGACCTGTATGTCGCCCCATCGGCAGTCAGAGAGCCAATGACCTTGAGCGCGAGGTCCTTCGCTCCTATGCGGTCCGCAAATCCTCCGGCGACCTTGATGGAGAAGCTCTCAGGGACCTTGAACCACAGCTTGCCTGTGAAAGCCGCAGCAGCCACATCCGCCGAGCCGAGTCCTGTCGAGCACGCGTTCAGAGCGCCGTATGTGCATGTGTGGGAATCTGCTCCGATTGCGAGGTCCCCTGGCAACACATAACCGCCCTCAGGCACGACTTGGTGGCAGACGCCGTCCCCCACATCGTGGATTGGGATGGACCTTGTCCGTGCGAAATCCCTGATCTTGAAGTGTATCTTGGCGACTTCGACCGATGGGCACGGAGAGTTGTGGTCGATCACAACCGCCATGCCTCGCTTGGTCTTGGGAGCCGAGAAGCCCAGGCTCTCGAGCTCCCTGATCATCATGGTGGATGTGCCGTCCTGGGACATGCAGAAGTCGACCGAGGCGACCACAATGTCCCCGGCTCTGCACTCAGCTCCTGAGTGCACAGACAACACCTTCTCTGCAATCGTTTGATCCATCCGTCAACTCCTCTTGAAGCCATGACCTACGTTGGAATCCGTCGTTGCGACATTCCTTCCAGACGCCGCCTGGAAGATCGCCATGAACTCATCGTCCGTCAGGTTCCTCTTTTTTGTCTCCCCGATGCGGCAGACCTCCAGCCTCATAGTCTCCATTGCGTCAGGAGAAGCGGAGAGTCCCAGCTGGTCTAGCTTGTGCTTTATCGAGGCCTTCCCAGAGTGCTTACCAAGAACGATCTTCCTCGTGATCCCTAGCATGCCCGGGTCGAACGCCTCGTAAAGGCTCGGGTTCTTCAGTATGCCGTCGACATGGATGCCCGATTTGTGGGTGAACATGTTCTCCCCCACGATAGGGTGGTTGAGTGGAATGCCCAAGCCGGATGCCTTCTCAACATGTTTGCACAGCGGGAGTATGTGCTCTGCGTTGTACTTCTCGATCCCGTAGTGGCTGTGGAGATTCATCACGAACACTTCGAGGGATACGTTTCCCGCCCTCTCGCCGAGACCATTTACCGTGGTCGAGACCCAGAGCTTCCTGTCCTTGAACTCGGCTGCAGCCTCGCATGCTGCGAGTGCGTTCGCAATCGCCAGGCCGAAGTCGTTGTGCGCGTGAAACTCTACGTCGATGTCGACCGACGACATCACCGAGCGTATCAACCTCTTTGACTTCGCGGGCGTGAGGACTCCCACCGTGTCACAAATCCTGAACCTGTCCCCGCCGGCCTTCTTTCCAACGGATGCGAACTCGATCAGGTAGTCTATCGATGTGCGCGTGGCGTCGCCTGCGTTGAAGCAGACATAGACACCTTTGCCTTTCGCGAAGCTCACGCAATCTGCGAGCTTCTCAAGCTGTTGTGCGCGTGTGATCTTGAGCTTCTGCTCGAGGGCCATGTCAGAGGTGTCCGTGGATATGGAGACAGCGTCCACTCCGTGCGCGATGGAATCTGCAACATCGGCCTTGACCATCCTGTTCCATCCCATGATCGACATCCTGCTAGTGATTTCATTCAATAGTTCAGCAGTCTTCCTGTCGCTGTCGTTGTAGGTCGCAAACGTCTCGAGCTGCTCGATCCCCATCTGCTCAAGCTTCCTAGCGATCTCCAGCTTCTCATCCATCGTGAACGAGATGCCAGGCATCTGCTCGCCATCACGGCAAGTCGTGTCAACAATGCAGATATCGCCGAGAATCGGATTGCGGGCCTCAGCATGAGCTGGGAAGATAGACCCTGCTGCTCCTTCGTCCACGCACGATCGAACGCCTTTCTCACATCCACTCTTAGTGCTCATCAACAACACCACCTACAACCGCATCGGTCAACCCGACTTTCCTAGGCATCGGCCAGGTTGCTACCACGGTTCCCTATGCCCGAGATTCTGCAGGCCTCTCGAGCATGAACTGCGAAGAGGAGATCGAGACGAACAAGAAGCGACTTTCAGAACAAATCCGGTTGCTTCTCGGAACGATGCCACGGGTTCTCCCTGCCTGTATGAGGGAGATGAGGAAGTAGTATTATTACCATTGTGTCCATTATTGGACGCTGAATTGACTACTTGTCGTATACTTGACTTTCTTCTTGGTCAATTGCCCAATAATATCTTCAATATTGAGTCAAATGACTCCGACGATGGGGCAGGATAGCATGCAAAATCGGCAGTTGGCAAGCCCTCCAGACATCTCGTACTACTGGCCTGGTGGAAAACCTCTTTCGAAAACCTAGTGTCTCGCGAAGGCGCTCTTCCCTAGATATCTCGCCTTGCCGCCGAGGTCCTCCTCGATCCTGAGGAGGCGGTTGTACTTGGCGGTCCGCTCCCCTCTCGACGGTGCACCGGTCTTGATCTGACCCGCGTTCGTGGCCACGCTGATGTCGCTGATCGATGTGTCCTCCGTTTCCCCTGACCTGTGCGACACGACGCAGTTGTAGTGCGACTTCGAAGCGAGCTTCATAGTGTCGAGCGTCTCGGTGAGGGACCCGATCTGATTGACCTTGATCAGTATCGCGTTTGCCACGCCCAGCTTGATGCCTTCGGCAAGGATTCTCCAGTTGGTGACGAACAAGTCATCTCCGACGAGCTGTATCTTCTTGCCTAGCCTGGAAGTGATGCCTTTCCAGCCGGCCCAATCTTCCTCGGACATTGCGTCTTCAAGGGAGGCGATGGGAAAATCCTTGCACAGATCCGCGTAGAGGTCCACCATCTCATCAGGTGTCAGCTCCTCCATCGACCCTTTCCTGAATACGTACCTCGAGCCATCGTAGAACTCGCTCGCGGCGGGGTCCATTGACAGAAACACATCCTTGCCAGCCTTGAGTCCAGCATCCTCGGCGGCTTCTACGATAAGCTCCAGCGCTTGCCTGTTGGAGCCGAGCTTCGGCGCAAAGCCCCCCTCGTCCCCCACGGCGGTGCTCAGGCCCAGCTTCTTGAGTCTGGCCTTCAGGGAATGGAACACCTCTGCCCCCTGCCTGAGAGATTCCCTGAAGCTCTTGCCGCACGGGACTACCATGAACTCCTGAAAATCGAGGTTGTTATCGGCGTGCGCCCCGCCGTTGAGGATGTTCATCATGGGCACTGGTAGGACGCGGGCATTGGCTCCGCCTAGGTATTCATACAATGGAACTCCAGCATCCAGAGCCGCGGCATGCGCGACTGCAAGCGAGGTGCCTAGAATGGCGTTGGCACCGAGCTTCGACTTATCTTCAGTGCCGTCCAGCTTGAGCATCGCGAGGTCGATAGACTTCTGGTCCGATGGGGGCATGCCGACGATTTTCGGAGCGATCTTCCTGTTAACGTTCGCAATCGCCTTCTGTACCCCTTTGCCGAAGTACCTGCGCATGTCGCCGTCCCTGAGCTCGACGCATTCCTTCGAGCCGGTCGAAGCGCCGGAGGGCACTGACGCCCGTCCGATCTTGCCGTTGCTCAGGACAACGTCGACCTCGATAGTAGGGTTCCCCCTCGAATCGAGGATCTCCCTTGCCTTGACCGCCTTGATCTCGGCCATCGTATCGATGCACTGAAAGGCGCGTGAGGATAAAGCAATTGCTGGGTCACTTCCGACAGCCCGTCGAAAGGTTTTATACGCTGGCCAGGTTCTGTGAAGGGCGCATGAACGTGTTCGCTCCTCTCGACAAGAGGCTGCAGGAGCTTCTTGAGAGACGAGGAATAAAGGAACCAACTGAGCCGCAGAGCAAGGCGATTCCCGCAATCCTGTCGGGCCATCATGTGCTTCTCGTTGCACCTACGGGCATCGGCAAGACAGAGGCGGCCATGCTGCCAATACTGCAGATGCTCGCAAACTCGACGAGAGGAGGCATCAGGTGCATCTATGTCACGCCTCTGCGCGCGCTGAACAGGGATTTGCTCAGGCGCCTCAAGGAGTTCGGGGAGGCCGTCGAGCTCAAGGTCGCGGTGAGGCACGGCGACACGCCCCAATCGGAACGAGTGGCACAGTCGAAGAGCCCGCCCGACATACTCATTACCACGCCGGAGACGCTGCAGATCATGTTCACTGGCAGGATACTAAGACAGCATCTCGCAAGCGTCAAGCATGTTGTCATCGACGAGATACACGAGCTCGCTGAGGACGAACGGGGGGCGCAACTCGCGATAGCGCTCGAGAGGCTCGTTCGAGTCTCAGGCGAGTTCCAGAGAATCGGTCTCTCGGCAACGGTCGGATCAATAGACGAGGTCTCCAAATACCTGGCAGGGGTCGGAAGGACGATTTCCACGCTAACGGTCTCCGCCGTCAAGGACATGCGGATCGGGGTAGAGAGCCCAGCCGAAGACGATCAAGACAAACACCTGGCGAACAAGCTTCAGACCGACCTGAAGCACATTGCGTGCATGAAGCGGTGCAAGGAGCTGATTGAGGAGCACCGATCGACCCTGTTCTTCGTGAACACCAGGGACTCCGCGGAGGCTCTGGGCATCAGGTATCATCTCTGGGACGAGGACTTCAAGGTCGGAGTCCACCACGGCTCCCTATCCAAGGAGATCAGGATCCAAATGGAGGACGAGTTCAAATCGGAGAAGTTGAAGGCGCTCATCTGCACTTCATCTCTCGAGCTTGGCATCGATGTGGGCTCGGCTGACTTCGCGATTCAGTTCAACTCCCCCAGACAGGTAACGAGGCTGATCCAGCGGATCGGAAGGTCAGGACACAGGATAGGCGAGATCTCGCTGGGCAAGATCGTCGCGACGGAGCCTGGTGAGATCGCCGAGAGCCTCGTCATCGCGCGCAGGGCGATGATCGAGGAGCTGGAGAAGTTCAGTATCAGAGAGAATCCGCTCAGCGTCCTCGCGAACCAGCTCGTGGCTATGACGCTGACAGAGCCGAGGGTGGACAAGGAGTTGGCATACACGACGGTCAAGAGGGCCTACCCTTTCAGGAGTCTGCTGAAGAAGGACTTCGACGACGTCGTTTCGCTGCTTGGCGAACTGCATGTTCTCTGGAACGATGAGACTGGCTTTCGCAAGAAGACCACTGGCATGAAGCACTTCTACGACAACATCTCAATGATCCCGGACGAGAGGACATACAAGATCAGAGACGTCTCTTCTAGAAGCATCATAGGCACGCTCGACGAGAGCTTCGTCGCAACCTATGCAGAACCATACTCAACCTTCGTGACGAGGGGGAGGACCTGGCGCGTCGTGGAAGTGGCCGAGGACGAGGTCGTAGTCGAGCAGGTAAGGGAGTTGGCTGCAACGCCATCCTGGGTCGGCGAGGAGATCCCGGTCCCATACGAGGTCGCCCAGGAGGTCGGGGCTATGAGGCGGTTTCTGGAGCTCGACATGTACCCAGGAGACGAGAACGCGAAGAAGGAACTCCTGACCTGGATCAGAGGCCAGGGGGACCATGTTCTCCCGACGGACAAGCTTGTGACCGTCGAGCAAGGGGACGGAGTCATAGTCATCAACTGCTGCTTCGGGAGCAAAGTGAACGAGACCATTGCGAAACTGGTAGCAGGTCTCTTGACCGCCAGGTTCGGGGAAAGCATCGGCGTCCAAGCAGACGTCTATGCGATCGTGCTCGAGACTCCGAGAGGGGTCAGGGCATCAGACGTCGTCAGGATCCTCAAGGAGAGCGATGGCTCGTCCTTGGGCCAGCTCATGCGGCTCTTGGTCAGGAACTCGTCGTACCTGAGGTGGCAGTTCGTACATGTTGCCAAGAAATTCGGAGCGGTGGCCAAGGGCGCGGACTACAAGATGCTGAACCTATCCAAGTTGGTCGATGTGTTCGAGCGCAGTCCCATCTTCGAGGAGTCGGTCGCCAAGACACTCTGGGAGAACATGGACATCGAGACTACCTCGGCTGTTCTGAAACGCATCCAGGACGGCAGCATCGAGCTGAGGACAGGCCCTCTCTCGCCGATGGGAAAGGCGGCCATCGGGACCAGGAGAGAGCTGATGCGGCCCCAGAGGGCGGACAAGGCAGTGCTCAACGCCCTCAGGGAACGACTGCTCAAGGAGGATGTGGTGATGGTCTGCATGAACTGCAGGACGCAGAAGAGGTCGACCGTCGCACATCTTCCTGAGAGGATCAAGTGTGCCAAATGCGGCGGGGTGCTTATGGCCGCACTACAGCCATATGTCAAGTCTCATTTCGCCATCCTGAAGAAGGGAGCGTCGAACGAGGACCAGCGAAAGGAGCTGAAGCGAATCTACAAGAACGCCAACCTTGTGATGGCGCACGGGAAGAAGGCCGTTATTGCGCTCGTGGGGAGAGGCGTAGGACCGGACACGGCAGCTAGGCTTCTGGCGAGGTATCAGACCGAGGAAGACGAGTTCCTGAGAGACATCCTCTCTGCAGAGATCATGTACGCCCGCACAAAGAGATTCTGGGACTAGCTGCGTCTTCCTCTGAAGTCCAGGCCGACCACATAGAGCTCCGAGCTCGTCGCCCTGGAAGCCTTCGGATGGTGCACATGCACCTCATCGAACTGTTTCTTGACGAGCTTCACGAACGCAGGACTCATGTCCCCGTAGAACATCTTCACAACGAAGTTGCCCCCCTCCCTTAGGACCTTCATCGCGAACTTGAGCGCGTGCTCGCACAGCTCCACCGAACAAGCGTGGTCATAGGGGTAGTTCCCACTGATGTCCGGTGCCATGTCCGAGATCACCACATCCGCCCCGTCTGGGATGACCTCGAGCAGCCGAGCAACGATCTCGTCCTTTCTGATGTCCCCCCTGATGAACGCGACGCCCTCGATAGGCGTCATCCGGTCGATGTCCATTGCGATGACCTTCGATTCCGGCCCCGCGAGCTCCTTGGCCACCTGGGACCACCCGCCCGGGGAAGCGCCCAGGTCGACAATCGTATCCCCGGTCCTGATAAGATCGAACCTGAAATCGATCTGCTGCAGCTTGTAGGAGGACCTGCTCCTGTAGTGCTCCCGCTTTGCCTTTCTGTAGTATTTGTCCCTTCTGCGCTGGACCTGCCACTGTTTGCTCACGACCTCCGTGAAGCCTCTACCTGAAGATATGGTTTTCCCGTGTCAGGACGAAAAAGGTTTAGACTGAAGACGCAATCGCCCAGAAGCAGCGGGAGACACGCATGCCCAAGAGGATGACTTACGCCCAAGCCGGCGTCGACATTGACAAGAAATCCAGAAGCATCTCAGCTCTGGTCGAGCATCTGAAATTCAAGAGGGAGGGGCTCGGAGCCCCGATCGATCTGCCAGGCCATTTCACTGGCCTCATAGACTTCGGGGACTATGCCCTGACGCTTTGCACGGATGGCGTGGGGACGAAGCTACTGGTGGCAGACGCAATGCGCAAATGGGACACGATCGGCATCGACTGCATCGCAATGAACGTCAACGACACCATCTGCGTGGGCTCTGAACCGATAGGGTTCGTGGATTACATAGCGATCGAGAGGCCTGACAGGAAGGTCACTTCCGAGGTGGGCAAGGGGCTGGAGCGCGGAGCCGAGATGTCGAACATGACCATCGTTGGCGGAGAGATCGCTGTCCTTCCGGAGCTCGTGAAGGGGTTCGACCTGGCAGGCACTTGCCTCGGGATGGTCAAGAAGGACGAAATCATCACAGGAGACGCAATCAAACCAGGCGATGCGTTGATCGGATTGCCGAGCTCGGGGATTCATTCCAACGGCCTGACCCTGGCGAGGAGGATATTCGAGAGCAACCATATCGGATACAAAGAGAATGTGAAGGGGCTCAAGAGATCCGTCGGAATGGAACTCCTGGAGCCCACGACGATCTATGTGAGACAGGTCCTGAAGCTGATCGACAGGTTCGACGTCGAAGGCATGGCGAACATAACCGGCGGAGGCCTTAGGAATCTGATTCGGCTCAAGAAGGGCATCGGATTCGAGATCGAGGACCCCATGAGACCGAACCCGATATTCGATGTGATGCAGGAGCTCGGCAACGTCGCAGACAGTGAGATGTACCAGACATTCAACATGGGCATGGGTTACTGCATGGTCGTGCGTGAAAGGGAATCCTCAGATGTTGTCAAGGCTGCAGGCAAGGGAGCGAAGGTCGTCGGACATGCAGTCCGGTCGAACAGAGTTACTGTTCCTGGCCTCGGCCTCAAGTACTCCAAGTACTGAGGTTGGGGTCAAGAGCTGAGCACTAGTCCTTCTTCAGCGTCCCGATCAGAGGATATCTCTCGACCACGCTCTCGTCGTGGGGCGCGTCGTCCATGGCGGATGTCAGATCCCGACCTGAGTTGTGAAGGTCCTGGTGGAACCCGCCCGTCCATGAATCGCTCCGGGATACGTCGTACACATTGCCGTTCACCGCGACAAGTATCGGTGCTCCGTTCTGACCGTTGGCCTTAGCTAGCTCGTCCCTTGTGTATTCACGCATCGCTACATCATCCTCTTGGGTGGAAGGACTCTTCACTTCTTCAGGGCGCTAAGGAACTCGTCGATTGGCAATGCAGACAACGTCATCGTCTCGAGCGTGCCCCTTGAGCCCAGCTCGACCATGACCTTCGCAATGGTCTTGTTGTCCGGAGCCTCCAGTATGTTCAGGAAATCGTACTTACCCAGCAACGCGTACTGATGGAGCACTTTCGCCCCCATCTTCCCAATCTCCGCATTGACTTCCTTCAATCGGTCAGGCTTCTCCTTGAGAGTCTTCCTCCCCTCGTCCGTGAGTCTGGACAATACCACATACAAGCTCATGCGATTCCTCCAGAACAAATGCAGGGCAGGCCCTTGGTTTAGTCTTTTCGGGGTCCCTGTCAGGGTGCGGCATCTCCGGGGGTCACTCGGCCATAAGGGAGCCGACCACTGCACCGAGAGCTGTGCAGGTCTCGAGCGACAATCCGCGATTTGTCACATCGAGATGCTTCTGGCTAAGAACGAAAATCTCCTTCGGCAAACCGTGCGGGCCGAGGCCGAACAGTAGTAGGATCGATCTTCCTGACTTGAAGAGCGCTCTGGTGTCGGCTGTAGAGACCGCTCTGTCCTTAGCTGGCTTCCTCGTGGTGATGACGACCTCTCCGAGTTGCGGCGGGAAACCTTTCTTCGGGAAACCGAACGCGGAGAATCTCCCCTTTTGGGCGAGTTCGATCAGGTACTTGCCACTCTCGCCTATGCTCGTCGTGGTCGAGACCCAGTTCGCGATCTCGACGGGCGTGGATAACTCTTTGTCGTACGGAAAGCCGAAGGTCGCAAGGTTGCAGTCGAATGCCAGCGCGAGCGGCCCGGCTCTCGCCAGCGCTCTTCTGTGGGATTCGTGGAACTTGACCGGGTCGTAGGAATTGAAGAGACCGATCGTGACCCTACCAGGCATGGAACTCTCGGTGGTGCAACAGCGTCGATGCTCTTAGAACTCTGCCTAATCGGGAGCTTTCCTCACCCTGCCACAGATAGCGTACTGGTCGCCGTCGAAGAATACTTCCATGTCGGGGTTCTTGTTCTGTAGCTCCTTGATCTTCTCGAGTACCTCGCGCAGACTCAGCTCAGTGTTGTCCTTGTTAATCTTCACGAGCACTCGTTTTTCCATCTTCAATCCCTGTATGTGCCAGACGCAAGATACCAATTCTTATTGAACCACTGAATATAAATACGTTTACACAAGGTCGGATTCATTGGCAGTACGCGCGCCCACGCGTCAATGACCCGCGTGCGAGGACTGACCTGCCGAGTATGTTCCCTTGGGCCCGAAAACAGGGTTGACCTTGTGCGCAGAGGCTTCGAGGGCCTTCCTCCTTGCATCGGGAGGCACCTTCCCGAGCTGCCGGATCTTCTTGTCGAAGTTGTCGATGTGTTTCGGGAGCACTTTGTAGATCGGCAGAAGCATGGGCACGAATGTCACCCTGTCCTTGCCTATCCCCAGGGCGTCCAGTTCCGACGCGAGTCCCTTCAATCTCTCTTCAACGATGTGGGCGATCTCACCGCCCTCCTCGTCCGATAGGATGACGCCGTCGGCTCCGTAGGCGAACGCTCGGAGGATCTCCCGCCTGCCCATCCTCGCAGCAGATGGGACCCTCATCATCCTGATCGAGGGCGGATACTCCAGTCTTGCAGTGCCTGCGCTGTCAGCCGCGACATAAGCCAGAGTGTCGCCAAAGAATCCGACTATCCTCAGATCTGGCGATGCCGCATCAAGCAGGCCGCTCATCTCAGAATCCACCTGTGAATCGGTGTAATGGGCAAGCTCGAACACGCGCTCGGGGCATTCGGAGACGCATGCCCCGCAACCTATGCAGGCGAACGTATCGACTCTTGGTACCTCGTCGACCTGGATCGCCTTCGCCGGACAGATCGCCTCGCATGCTTTCCACTTCGTGCACTTCATCCCGTCCGCGACAATCGCCTTCACTGGGTCAACGAGCATCTTACCTGTGCCCAGGAACTCGACCACCTGTCCAGCAGTGCTCCTGCCATCTATGACGCTATCCCTCACATCCTTAGGCCCGAGGACAACACCGGCAGCGAATATTCCGGATCTATGGGTGGATACCGGGTCCAGCTTCGGATGCTTCTCAGACACGAACCCGTCCTCACCCAATGGCACCTTCATGAGCTTTGCCAGCTCGGCGGTCCCCTTGGAGGGCATCATCGCGGTGCAGAGCACTACCATGTCGAACTCATTCTCGATGATCTCGCCGAGGGTGACATCCTCGGCCCTCACCATGATTCCGTTCGTGCCTTTCTGTATGTCCGAAACCTTGCCGTGGATGTACTTGACTCCGTAATCCTCCATCGACCTAACATAGAACTCCTCAAAGCCCCGACCGGCCGCCCTGATATCAATATAATACACGTAGACCTGCATGTAAGGGAAGGTCTTCCTGAGTATCACCGACTGCTTGATCGCGTAGTTGCAGCAGATCTTGCTGCAGTACGGCATGCCGACCTTCCGCGTTCTCGAACCCGCACAGAGGACGTACGCCACCTTCTTGACCCTGTTGCCGTCCGCTTTCCTTTTCAGGACCATGCCAGCGCCGCACTCGTTGATCATCAATCGCTCCATCTGAGTCGCAGTGATGACATCAGGCAGGGACGTGTCATACTCGTGGAGCTTCTTGACATCGAACATGTCGAAGCCTGTGGCGACGATCGCTGCTCCGACCTCGAACTCCTGGAACTGTTCCTTCTCCTCTAGGTCGATCGCGTGCACAGAGCAGACCTTGACGCACACACCGCACTTATTACACTTATCGAAATCCACAACGTACGATGCGGGCACCGCCTGTGGGAACGGCTTGTATATCGCCTTTCTCTCGTAGAGGCACTCCTCGAACTCGTTTAGGGTCTTAGCGGGACAAACCTTCTCGCACTTGGCGCATCCAATGCACTTCTTCGGGTCGACCCCCTTCGGGCCTATTCTGACCTTGACCTTGTAGCTACCCGGTGTTCCCGAGAACTCAACAACCTCCGTCCCAGTGTACAGTACGATATTCGGGTGAGTCCCTGCATCCACCATTCGTGGGCTCAGGATGCACGTGGCGCAGTCGAGCGTCGGGAAGGTCTTGCTAAGCTGGGCCATCCGGCCGCCGATGCTGGAGCTCTTCTCAACGAGATAGACCCTGTACCCCGAGTTTGCCAGCTGGAGCGAGGCAGATATTCCTGCGATCCCGCCCCCGATGACGAGCACCTCCTTGGACATCGTCATCTCCTTCGGGAAGAGGGATTCGAGCCGAGCGGCTCTGAGAACGCCGCCCTTGACCAGGTCCTTTGCTTTCTTCGTGCCCTCGTTCTTGTCCTTGTGGACCCAGGAGCACTGCTCCCTGATGTTCACCATCTCTAGATTGTAGGGGTTGATACCGGCATCCTCGAGGGTCTTCCTGAAGGTCTTCTCGTGCATCTTGGGAGAACATGACGCTACGACGATCTTCGTCAGGCCATTCTTCTTGATGTCCTCGACGATCTGGTTCTGTCCGGGCTCGGAGCATGTGTAGACGTTGTCTCGGCTGATGACTACACCCTCAAGACCTTGAGCGTATTCGGAGACGGCCTTGCAGTCGACGGTCCCTGCGATGTTGCTTCCGCAGTGGCATACGTAGACCCCGATCCGTTCGTCCTTCTCCTCCTTCTTCTTCCCTTCGACAGCCATATGCGTGATAGTGGAGAATGCTCAACAGGGTAATTGTTCCTTTGGGCGGACTCAGTCCTGACCACAGTAAGCGGATGCGGGTTCTGGTTTATGGGATATCAACCCGCGCTGGACCCTACTGCCCAGAGCCGATTCCCGTTTGGGTAACTATAAATATTTCAATCTGACTATTTAGACCAGGACGGGACGTTACGGACATGAGTATGTGTTTGAAGCACAATCTGCTTATCCAAGTCCTGTGCTCCCCCCATCGAATCTGACGGTCAAGGAGAGTTGATGCCAAACCCCGACGAGCCGGCCGAGAACTCCATTGCATGCCCCATATGCGGCTACCAGTCGCCAAAGGGTGCGACCAGGTGTGAACACTGCTACACTAGCCTACAGGCCGAAGAGAAGACAACGGGTGCTGGAGAGACCGAACCGGATCGCGGCCAGAACGAAGAGGGCCTTGAGGAACTCAGACTCGTTCCTGGAGTCGGCGAGGCGAAGGCCGAGACTCTGTATGAGGCTGGATACCGCTCGCTGAAGGACCTGCAGGAAGCTAGCGTCGACGAATTATCAGCAGTGAAGGGCATCAGCGAGAAGCAGGCCGCCAAGATAATCAGGGGTGCAAACAGTCTTACGAACCCAAGCGGGGCCTCCCCGCTGGCAAACTGGCTTTCGGGAGAGGACGAGGGACTCTCCGAATGGCTTTCGGGGGAAGAGAGGGTCCAACCGGAGGCGACGGCAATGAAAGCCGACGCCCCACGGGATAATTCTCTGGCGAAATGGTTGGCTGGGGAAGAGGAGGATGTGAACGTCTGGCTTGAAGAGACCAGGGCACCTGAACCCGCTCCACAGACCATCGGACCTAACGAGGTCCTTGCAAGAGAAGCTGAATTGATCCAGCTGCGCGAGACCATGCGAGAGAAGCTTAGCCAGTTCGAATCAGGGGACTTCGACGCGCAGGCGACCATCGAAGAGCTCGCCAAGGCCAAGGGTGACCTCGAGATAGAGAGGGGCAAGGCTAGGCAGCTCGAAGAGGAACTCGAAAACGTCAAGCGTGGGAGCATTGCGGTCATCAAGTTCATCAAGAACCAGCAGGGGTCTGAGATGGACCAGAGCACGCTCACTGACAAGCTGGCATCTGAGATGGCAAACCGGGAGAACCTCGAGCTCAAGATAATGCAGCTTGAAGAGGTCAATACGACCCTGAAGGAGGAAGTCGAGGCCGGGATTCAGGAGCTTCCTCCAGAGGCACAGGAGCTCAAGCGCAGGGAGACCGAGCTCGCGGAGATGAAGGCCCAGCTCGAAGCGATGAAGAAGCAGCTCCTGGCTAAGGAAGAGGCTCTGAGTCAGGGCATGCTGTCTGCACCCCCTGGGACTACGGTGATGATCGATGCAGGATCCGCGCAACGCGCAGAGGAGTCAGCCAGAAGGGAGCAGGAGCTGGCCGCGAGGATTCAGGAGATCGAGGGAAAGTTGGCCGAGGCGGATGTCCTGGTCAGACAGAAAGATGAGATGCTCAAGATCTCAGGCGGTTCTGCGAAGACCGTCGACAAGGAGGTCATGAGGAAGCTGGAAGACGCCCAGAGACTCGAGCGCACACTTGCGGTCAGGGATCAGGAGCTTCAGAGGGTAAGGGGGGATCTCAAGGTGAGCACGGAGGACCTCCAGAAACTCAAGGAGCCGATGAAGTACAAGGAAGAGGAGATGCTCAGGCGTGAGGAGGACCTCATGTTCCGCGAGCGGCTGCTCCAGGAGGAGCTGAAGAAGGTCACCCAGTCCAAGGCCGAGCTGACATCCCATGGCGAGATCGACCTTAAGAAACGCCTAGAAGTGCTCCAGGCAGAGGTCACGGCGAAGGAGGAGTCGATCAGGAACAAGGAGAAGTACCTGTCCGCCAAGGAGGAGGAGCTCAGGCTCAGGCAGCAGGGCGTGATATCCGACGAGATAGAAAAGCGCGAGCTGGACCGGATGCTCGAGGTCAAGCAGGAGAAGGTAAAGACGGGCACCGCCAGGCTCGACGACTTGCTGCTAGGTGGTATGCCGTTCGGTGCGAACGTGCTAGTCTACGGTCCTCCGTTCACTGGCAAGGAAGTGCTGCTCAACGTGTTCATCGCGGAGGGGCTCAAGAAGGGCATACCCGCGATCTGGATCCTGACAGAGAAGTCCCCAAAGGATGTTCGCGAGGAAATGACTTTCGTGGTCTCCGGATACGAAGAGTACGAGAAACTCGGGCTCGTGAGATATGTTGACGCGTATTCCAGGAGCATGGGAGATGACTCCCAGGACCCGTATGCAGAGTATGTTGAGTCTCCGACGGACTACGAATCAATCCAGAGAGCCGTGGAGACTGCCGCGAAACCGATGCGGGAGAAGCACCCGTATTATAGGGTCGGCTTCCGATCCATTTCCACGTTGATAGCGTACCTCGACCCTGGCACAGCGTTCAGGTTCCTGAGCCCTGTTGTAGGCAGGAGAAAGCGGGACAAGGCAGTTGCTATGTACACCATCGAAAAGGGCGTCCACGGTGAGCAGGAGATCCAGATGATAGGCTCACTGATGGATGGGATGATAGAGTTCAAGGTCGAGAACCTGAACACCTTCCTGGCGATCAGAGGCATCTGCGACGTTCAGTCGAGGTCTTTCATCAGATACTCCGCAACGAAGGTTGGCGTCACAATCGGTTCGTTCTCGCTGGACCACATCAGATAGATCGGTTGCAGCCAGCTTTCACGCGACTTCCATCGAGCGCCCCTTGTCTTTGGCACCTGGCGCCTTCTGAGGAGGACCACCCTGAATCTGCGGCGGAGGAATAGGTGGCGGAAGTGCCAAGTCCCTGGCGCATATCACCGCGGAGGGCATGCAATTGGCATAGATGGCCGTCAGGACGGGATTGAACACCTCGCTCGGCAACACGTTCGTCTGAGACCACTGGCTGGCCAGTTGCTTGGCCTCGCCGTCCCAAACGACTCTGCCCTCGATCTTGATCATTCCAACGCCCATGTAGTTGACAGTGAATCTGAAATCGAATTGGGCATCTCTGTCCGAAATCGCACTAACGCTTGTCACGGCTGTGTTCTGATCAACCCTGAGATGAGGTATCCTCTCGCCTAGCTTGGAGTACCTCTTGGCATCTATGGAAACGAGTTCGAACGACTTGATGGGCATGAAGCAGAACCTCTGCGGTCAGCTCTAAGAGCATCTAGCCAATTTAAACTATCCCACGCACAGAAATGAGTGCAACGGGAACTCCTGAGCGACGAAATCATATGAGAGATCGAGGTGCCGTGGGCCGGACTCGAACCAGCGACTTCAAGATCTTCAGTCTTGCACTCTCCCAGCTGAGTTACCACGGCATCCGTGAGCAGATTGGCAGTTACGCACAACCCTATATTAAACCTTGGCGAGCGGCACTTCGTCACGGTCTGCCCGGGAGGGCTTGGCCCGAGCATTCATTGAGGCGGCAGTCTTCGAACATTCGTCGCTGCGAGTAGTGTGCTCTCTCCGGGCGAAGTCTTCTGTCGTTTTCTCCACAATCCACATGCATTTTTGTGCGATACCAGAAACGACAGTTTTAAATATGTTCCAGTAGCTGATTAGGTTACTTCGAAACACCTGTTTGGTGGTCTGATGAACTTGTCCCCCCAGCACGCGAGCTATTGTGCAGACTCGACCGGCAACCGGATCAAGAAATCACCGCGGTGGGACAACGGCGAGGGCGTGGCCTCCACAATCGGAACAATCATGTCGCTCCTCGTTTTCTTGACGGCCTTTGGGATGTTCACGAACCAGTTCGTGCCCGTATGGATGAGCGACAACGAGAGCAGCCACATGTCAACGGTCATCCAGCAGTTCACGACGCTCAAGTCGTCCGTGGACATCAGCATCTCTTACAACTCAAACAGCAGGATAGCACCTACGCCAGTGTTCGTGCCGATCACTTTGAGCTCGGCAGGCATCCCCGTGTTTGCCGCCCCCACCGCGGGGATACTGCGATACATTCCCGAAGCGATCAATCAGAGGCCTATGTTCAACATCACCTATAGTTACATTTCCCCAACTGGCACGCCGAACACCTTGAGCTCGAGCAACGATGGGCACTCAGGCGGCTCGCTAGACCTCTACTGTCCCAACAGATACTTTGTCGAGCAGCACTTGGTCTACGAATCGGGCGCAGTGATCCTCAACCAAAGCGATGGTGAATTCATCATTGCCGGGCCGCAGTTCTCAGTCAGGAACGTTGGGACTGCCAGCTCCCCGGAGATTGTGGTAATGTTGACCCAGATCTCGCTCCAGGGCCTGAACAAGACCATCGGAGGCACTGGCTCCAAGGGAGTCACTGCGGACCTGCTATATGCGGACACGACGGCATACGAGAACAGTGCAGGATCTCAGGTTACCATCACAATCGTCTCGAACCACGGCTATGCATGGTATGAGTACTTCCTGAGCAGGCTGGACGGCACGGCCGACATGACAATAGGTAACGGGTTCACCCTGACGAAGGCACTTCTCCCATTCCCCCCATCCCCCAACAGAATGAACAACTACTACGTGGTCACCCTGACAATAGACAATGTACATATTCTGGACTACACGCATGCCATCGTGAAGCTCTCGATAGGGGAGCTCGGAGTATAGGAGTGATCTCATGGCTGAAGCTCAACCAAAGGTAAAACACGAAATCGATGTCAAGGCCCCGCCGATGCCACTTGGCGCCAGGATATATCAGGGCTGGGTGGGAGCTGTGAGCAAACTGAAGTCGTCCCCTATCGAGATCAGGGCTCCGAGAGGCGCGGCCGCACGGAAACGCGACTGGAGCCACGGTAGGGGTTCAGTGTACACCAAGATACCGCCGATCACCGACACCGCCATTCAAGAGATCGGGTTCTACAGCGTGGTCGAGCCGTTCAGTTACACAAGAGCGACATACAACAGCACGATCAGCGAGTACATCCTGACCAACATAGAGCCCACCCTGACCGAGGACGAGGAGGAGCTCCTCAAACTCATCAAGGAGACCCTTGAGAAGACCCTCGAGTACGAATGGGACAAGCTGGCCGTGATGGACAACAAGACATTCCTGGAGAGGAGCGTGGACAGTTTCATCAAGTCCAGAGGCATGAGCATCGAGCCGATCTCCAAGGACAAGATCACGTACTTCATCTCGAGGGACTTTGTGGGCTACGGGAAGATCGACGCCCTGATGAACGACAAGAACATCGAGGACGTTTCGTGCGATGGCGTGGGAATCCCGCTGTTCGTGTTCCACAACAAGTTCGAATCCATCAAGACGAACGTGTCGTTCGAAGACGAGGACGACCTCAACTCGTTCGTGATAAACCTTGGCCAGAGATGCGGCAAACAGCTGTCCGTCTCGAACCCGATACTGGACGGCACGACACCCGAAGGGCATAGAGTCCAAGCGACATACGCAAGGGAGGTCACGACCAGGGGCGCGTCGTTCACGATAAGACGGTTCAAGGAGAAGCCCTTCACTCCCGTCGAGCTAATCAAATACGGAACGGCGTCACCCGAGATCGTTGCGTACTTGTGGCTCAGCGTTGAGCACGGCGAATCCGCAATAATATGTGGTGGGACTGCCAGCGGCAAGACGGCGACACTGAACGCAATGGCCCTATTCATACCGCCAGGCGCCAAGGTCGTCACCATGGAGGATACGAGGGAGATCAATCTGCCGCATGAGAACTGGATCCCCGGTACGACAAGGTCCGGCGTTGGTGAGCGTGGCCCGGACGGCAAGGCCGCAGGAGAGATCGACATGTACGACCTCGTCAGGGCGGCGTTGAGGCAGAGGCCAAACTACATCATCGTCGGTGAGGTCAGAGGCAAGGAGACATACACGATGTTCCAGGCGATGGCGACCGGGCACACGACGTTCTCCACGATGCACGCTGACAGCGTTAAAGGAATGGTCAACAGGCTCGAGAACCCGCCCATCAACTGTCCCAGGATACTTCTCACGGCCCTAAGGAACGTCATCATCCAGACCCATGCGAGAGTCGGGATGGGCATGGTCAGGCGGATCAAGCAGCTCATTGAGATCGTCGGTTTCGAGCCCGAGACGAACGAGCTCATAAGCAACACCGTCTACGAGTGGGACCAGGCGTCTGACAAGTTCATATTCAAAGGCCACAGCTTCCTTTTCGACAAGATCATGGAGATGAAGAACCTGACCCACGAGGAGCTCACGCAGGAGTTCGAGCGCAGGGTCGACATCGTGAAGTACATGGTCGCGAAGGATATTGCGGACCACCGCGAAATATGGGGTCTGATCAGGGAGTATTACAAAGACCCCAAGGCCACCGCGGAGATGGTCCGCAAGGAGCTCCACGGGGCGGCTCCCAGACCCGCGCAGGTAGTAGTTTCCGGAGGTGAGGCAACTGCCTGAAATATCCGACGTCTTCAAGCAGGTCGAGGTCAAACCTTCTCAGTACCTCAAGACCTCGATCGCGCAGACGGGCGAGAGGCTCGGCCCGCATGCTGTAAGACTCACGAAGGGCGCTGTTCCCGAGTACATCAAACTCTCGCCGTTCCAAGACCTCGCGTGGAGGACGATGGGCAAGTACGCCAAGACGAGGACAGCCCAGCTGCAGCAGCTGGATGACTCGCTCCTGAAGGCCCACATGAAGATCAGGCCAGAGGAGTACCTGGCATATGTGTTGATGGGCACGCTCGTCTCAGCTATCATAGGCGTGGCAATCGGCATAGGCGTCGGTGTTGTCCTGTTCGGCCTCCTGGGCGTGAGCGTGGTTCTCAGAGTCGTGGTGGCGGCCCTCGCGATTGGCCTGCTACCGATAATGGCATACATGATGTTGCTCGGCTCCCCGCATTCGAAGGCGAAGAGACGCGGAAGAGACATAGAGAAGAGGATCGCCGCCGCCATGAGCTTCATCTCGGCGATGGCGTCGGCCGATGTCAACATCGATGTCATATTCAAGGAGCTGTCAAGGCAGAAGGTCTACGGAGAGATAAGCCAGGAGGCCGCGTGGATCACCAGGGACACCGAGCTGCTGGGGTCTGATATCCTTACGGCCATCAAGAAGGCTGCAAAGAGGTCCCCGTCCTCGAAGTTCCAGGACTTCCTTCAAGGCGTCATCACCACATCGACATCCGGCGGACAGCTGAAGCCGTATTTCCTGCTCAAGGCCGAGGAGTACCAGAAAGAGAACAAGCTTGCCCTCAAGTCCCAGATGGAGACCCTGGGTATGCTCGCGGAGTCGTTCGTGACCGTCGTCGTCGCGTTCCCCCTGTTCCTTGTGCTCATCCTGGCGATCATGGCCATCGTCGGCGGGGGAGACCCCCAATTCATGGTCATGATGCTCTATCTGATAGTGCTCGGGATGATCCCTGTGTCACAGTTCGGTTTCATATTCGTCATCTGGAACATGTCAAAGGAGAGTGCGATGTAGATGCCGCCTCAGAAAGCCATGAATGAGCAGGAGAGGGAGAAAGCCCTCAAACGGATACTGGCAACTGACAAGGTGGACCTGACGAAGACCCTCCTGGGCGCTTCGATGGGTGTGGCCGCGCTGTTCATATTCATGGCAATCGTGGACAACATGGGAAGCCTGAAACTCCCACTAGACCCGATCGACTGGATCATCTTCGCAATCGCGGCGATCATCGGCCCGTACGGATTCTACGCGACCACCAGGGAGAAGCGCGTTAGGGAGATCGAGACGAGGCTGCCTGACTTCCTGAGAGATGTCGCAGAGGCCGGCAGATTCGGCATGACTCTCGCGAACGCAATAGTCGTCGCATCGTCCGGAAGGTATGGTCGGCTGACACCAGAGATCACGAGGATGGCCGCGCAGATCGAGTGGGGCGTGCCCGCCTCCGAGGCCATCAGGCTTTTCTCCGAGAGGGTCAAGACGCCTCTGGTCACAAGAATGGCGTCCATCATCATGAAGGCCAACGACGCAGGCGGCAATGTCGCCGATGTGCTGAGCATGGTCTCGCACGACGCAAAGGACACCATCCTGACACAGGAGGAGAGAGGCGTTACGATGCAGACCTACGTCCTGGTCGTATACATCGCCTTCTTCGTGTTCATCGCCACCATCCTGATCCTGCAGGGCCAGTTCCTTCCGAAGATGGAACAGGCAGGCAAGCAGGTCAGCGAGCAGGCGGAGAAGCAGGGCCTGGGGGAGATACCGGGTGTGAGCATTCAGGTTGACATCATCCCTACGGTCTCGTTCATCTTCCTGCTGTCTGTGGTCGTACACGCGATAGGTGACGGTCTGCTGGCGGGAGTCATAGCGAATGGGAGCATACCGATAGGCATGAGGCACAGCTTCATAATGCTGATCGCAGGGTTCGTATCATTGAGGGTCATCGGGTGAGTAAAGATGACAGAGACTGAACAGCCCAAGATGCAAGTTGAACCTGGAACCGAGGAACCGAATGAGAAGAAGAAGGGCCCAGGCTTCATGTCGGCGTACTACAACTTCCTGCTGAAGATCAAACCGAAGCCCTTGATGATCGCCCTCCCCAAGAGCGAGACCGGCACGGACATGTCGAGGATAACGGACATCCCCAAGATTTCCGAGCCGAACGTGGACGAGGTGGAGCTACTTCCGATCAAACAGAACTACGTCTACGTGAGGATCAAGTATGACAACAAGTCCAACGAGTACCTTTACGAGGTCATCGAGCCGAAGCTGTCCGAGGACGAACGGGATGTCCTGACGCTCCTGAAGGAGACCCTGGTCGCTTCTGTCGAGAAGATGACCGAGACGGTAGCCGAAGAGAAAGAGAAGTACCTCAGGAGGATAGTCGAGAGGCTCATGGTTCAGCTCGGGGTAACGCTCCACCCGATCTCGAAGGAGAGGGTGACTTACTACATCATCAGGGACTTCATCGGATACGGTGTGATCAACGCGATGATGTCAGACCCGAACGTGGAGGACTGCTCATGCGACGGCGTCGATGTCCCATTCTACATATACCACAGGAAGTACGGCTCGATCAGGTCAAACCTGAGATTCGTCAAGGAGGTGGAGCTGGACGGATATGTCGTCTGGCTGGCCCAGAAGTGCGGCAAGCACATCTCTGTGGCGAGCCCGCTGCTCGATGCAACGATCCCGGACGGTTCCAGACTGCAGGCGACCCTCGGTAGGCACGTGACAAAGAGAGGATCCTCGTTCACCATCAGGCGGTTCAAGGAGAACCCGTTCACGCCCCTCGACCTGCTCAAGTTCAAGACAATGAGCACGGAGATGATGGCGTATCTATGGATCTCGATCGAGCACGGCCAGTCGATGCTCGTCTGCGGAGGCACTGCGAGCGGCAAGACTACTACCCTCAACGCGATCCTGCTTTTCATCCCGCCTCAGATGAAGATCGTCTCCATCGAAGACACCAGGGAGCTCAACCTGCCCCACGAGAACTGGGTCCCGGGCCTCACGAGGGAAGGGTTCGGAGGCAAGAGCCACATCACTGGCAGGGCGTCAGGCGAGATAGACATGTTCGATCTCCTCACATCAGCCATGAGACAGAGGCCACAGTACCTGATGGTCGGTGAGGTCAGAGGCAAGGAGGCATACGTCGTCTTCCAGGCCATGGCCACCGGCAAGACCTGCTACTCAACCTTCCACGCGGAGGACGTCCAGGCGATGGTGCACAGGATGGAGAACGACCCGATCAACCTGCCAAGGGCGCTTATCACGGCACTGAACATCGTCCTACTCCAGGCACAGGTCAAGGTCGGCACCAAGATGACCAGGCGTGTGAAATCTCTTACTGAGATCGTTGGCATCGACCCTGAGACGAACGAGCTCATCACCAACTCGGTCTACACATGGAATCCCGCGGATGACAGCTTCAACTACAGCGGCCACAGCTACGTTTACGAGAAGGTCAGGATGGCCAGGAACTGGGCCCCGAGAGAGATGGAGAGGGAGATCAAGAGGCGTGTGGACATCCTGGAGTACATGAAGAAGATCGGGATGGACAACCACAGGAAGGTCGCAACGATCATCTCTGCATATTACAAGGACCCCGAGAAGGTCATGAAGGAAGTGAGGGCAAAGCTGGCTGAGGGCGCGGAGAAGCTCTGAGTTTGTTGATTCTGAGTATCTTCAAGACTGGGGGCGTAATCCGATTCGGGGCTATGCTCTTGTTCACGACCAGGATTTCCTGCCAGGGGACGATGCTTCCCACCGCGCGCTCGAGCGACCAGTCTAATACTGACCGGCTGCATTCACCATCGCAGGCAGACTGGACGAAGGCCCACGTGGGCTCCTTTGGCTCTCTATTTGTTCTGGGGACCGCTCGTGATATGGGGCATTTTCGTTGCCGCCTTGATTCTGGTGGGATCTCCGATCCGGGTTAGGGTCAATGTGATGTGTGTTGCGGGGGCGGTACTCGGGATTGCTGCTGTGACTGCCGGATGGGACTTCAATACTAACACCACCTTGTGGGAGAGCTCCATGGGACTGTGGTACTTCATCATAGCATCATAGCTCGCCTTGTTGACGCCTCTCTAGCCGGCCTAGGACGGGCGCTCAGCCTAGCAATCGATCTGAACTTCGCCCACCTGTACGGATATGATATCTCAGGTGACGGGTATATGATCGCCTTCGTCTCCGCGGCGACAGTGATCCTCAGAATGGCGCTCCCGGTCTTTGTGGGACACCGGGGAGACTGGTTTCAGATGACGATTCGTGATCGACTGCTGACCGTTCGAGCGAGGGGGCTGCACCTGACCGGGAAGCCATCGACCTAGGGCCCTGCCAGAACAAAGGGAAATGAAAAGCGTATAAGGGGTTTACTGGGTTTGGAGGCTCGAAAGGACTACTGGTTCTCGTCCTCTTCGCCTGACCCGGTCTCTTTCTCCTCGCCGCTCACGGGCGTCTTGATGATCTTCTTGGGCACGACCTTTCGGTCTATCGGCCTTCTGATGACCATCCTGGGCGCCATTGCCGGAGGCACCTGCTGAGCCTGTGTGCCGCCTCTCTCCTCCGTCAGAGGCGCCCCCTCGACCGCCCTCTCCTCGGGCGGCGCCGCGGGTGGCAGGCCCTTCTTTGGCGGTGCTACTGCTGGCTTGACCGCCCCGAACACGGTGCCGCACTTGTGGCACACGTTCGCTTCCTTCGGGTTCAGCGTGCCACAGACCGGGCACGGGACCGGGCCCTCCTTCTTCTTCTCCTCTTCCCTGGCGAGCCAGTCGTCGAAGCTGATGTACCCAGGCTGCGCCATCCACCAGGCCTCGAATGCCTTCTCGCTGAACTTCTTGCCTAGCTCGGGCTTCGCGAGCTCGCGGTACTTGGAGACGATCTCATCGTACTCCTTCCTCATGCGCTCGAGGTAGTCGGCCTCCACTTCGGTCTCGCCCGCGAACTTCACGCCACAGTTCGGGCACTCGGTCGATTCAGCAGGTATCCACGCGCCGCACTCGGAGCACTTCATCGTGCCAGCTTCGAACTCGACACCACACTTCGGGCATCTCTTGCTCGCGGCCGGTATGAACGCGCCGCACTCGCCGCACTCCACGAGTTTACCAAGACCATATATATAAGTGTACACGGTGAAGCCAGCAACAACGCCAACAACAGCGACGATGATGAGTACCCAGACCCACCACGGGAACAATCCGCCCGAGACTTGTGCGCTCACATGGATCGTGGTCGCGCTGTCATAATCGGAGTCGAGGATCACGGCCCTGACGGTGTATGTACCAGTGTCAAGAGATGGCGGTATTCTCAGGAGGACGATTATGCTTCCGTCCAGGCTCGTCGTCTCAACGGTGCTGTTCGAGTCCGGCACAAGCTCGCCGGAAGAGTCGACCAGCCAGAACACAACTCCTGGCAGACTCTTGACAGGGTCACTCATGCCGGCGTAAGTCACCGTCGCACTGATGACCATCATATCGCCAGCATTGTATTCGGCGAAGTCACTAATGATCACCACATCGACTAGCAGCTGCGTTATGTTGAAGGGTGCTACAGCGAAGTTGTTGGCCTCGTTCGGCTCTGCTATCGATCCCGGCCCATCAAGCCAGACCCAGATCTCGTAAGCGCCTGGAGTTGTCAGGTTGATCGGCCACAGGACCGTGACCAGGAGCGTGTTCTCCGTCGCGTTCGAGGAGATGTTGTAGTTCGCTTTCGTGTGGATGGTGTGGTTATAGCCTGCGCCCCTGACGCCGATCTCCACCTGGAAGGCATCTACCCGCCTTCCTCCAAGGTCCCTGACAAGGGCTCGGACGTTGACCTGGTGACCGAATACATCGCTCGTTACGTTGGTCGTGCCGCGCTGCACATAGATGTCCGAAGACACGATGGACAGGTCCGGCCTGACATCGGTCACGGCAATGATGATAGTCTGCTCATTGTTCATGTAGTTCGTTTCCACTTGGTCATGGCCCTCGTTGACCCTCATCACTAGGGTCACATCAGTCCGAACCGTCACTGTCGGAGACGTGAAGGTCTGTGTCACCTCGAGAGATCCGCTAGCGGCCGAGAGAGACACGCCAGAGACATCCCAGGGTATCGGAGCTATCGACCCGCCGGCCCATGTGACATAGAGAACCAGGTTTGGATTGACGAACGGTGCTGCGTTCAGGTTCTGCAACTGCGCTCTTACCGTTACGGTCTCTCCTCCTGGCACAGCGATAGCTGGGGTCGTCTCGATTGAGGACAGCAGCAGATCTGGGTGGTCGTACACCATTATCTGGATGCTATCATGGTTGTTTAGAGGATCCATTTCCTCGTAACCGCCCATTAGAGTAGCCACAACCTCAATCGTGTGTTGCACTCCAGGATTCGCTGGATTCCATGGAACAGATGCCAATATGGATCCACCGGGCGTAATTCCCGTGATGTTGTCCGATCCGACGTACGCACCATCATCGAAGAAGTCGACCTGAACCAAGGTGCTCACGTTGTTTCCGTCATTGTAGATTCTCGCCTGTAGGTCGCACGCCGTCCCAACGATCACGAAGTCGATGGACGCCTTGATGGATGGATTGAGGGGTGATCCCGCACTGACCCTGATGTCCGGAAGGCTCTTGATGGTCAAGATGCCAGATGCGATCGCGGGCGTAGCATCATTTATCTCGCGGATCACGTTGAGCCTGTCTGCCACAACTAGGAATGTGTGACTGTTCGGGTCGACCTGCCCCGATGCGGTCCAGCTGGCACTCGCAACTCCGGACAAGCCTGCCATGATCACCGGTATGCTCGTCGTGGCGAACAGTTCGTTGTTATCTACATCTGGAATGCCATTCTTGTTGAAGTCGTCGAAGAACTCGACAGCAACTTTGTAGGCGCTCGCAACACCAGTGTTGTTTATCCTTCCATATATCCAAACAGTCTCCCCCATCCTCAGGTGCGTGATGGAGACGCCTGTTGCGTTTAAAGCCCAAACAGGTGTGTAACCCTGGTTCACGCTGAGGTCGCATAGAGCGGCTGGAATCGTCATTGTGGCATAGGTTGCGTTCCTGCCGAGCGGCTTCTCATAGGGCTTGACGCTCAGGGAGATTTCCGAATCTCCCGAAGAATTGTCAGCATAGTATGGCTGTCCCGCAACTGCAGGATATGTGTACGTAGCATTGACCCAGTAGTTCCCCACGAAGGTGGAACCGATGGAAGTCAGTCTCGTGCCAAGCGAATTGACCTTGGCAACTCCGAGTGATTCTGGCGCGGCGCTGCTCATCGCCCATCCGGCTGGGACCTGGCTGACATATGATCTTGTGGATACGTTCACGCCTGGCAGAGGCATTCCTGCCCCATCGAGGACAGTCACATGGATCCATCTGTAGATCAGTGCTACAGCGTCGTCAGTAACCTCGATTGCGGGTACACTCGTGTTCGTGAACCCTGCCTCAACACTACCGGAGAGTTCCGGTATCTGGCTAAGGTCAGAATCCTTGATGGAGATCTTCTTGGTCCATGAATCCCAGGCCGTCGTGATCTTGCCATCCATCACCACATTGGAGAACAATATGGTCGCGTTCTCTTCGATGACAATGTTCACGCCTTCCATAACGGAGTCAACGACCTCTAGTATCCCGTCTCCCCTGACAACAATGTTGATCGGATACTGGCTTGTGACTCTTGATTTCTGGAACAGCAGTTTCGCAGGGGAGGCGGCGGTTCCGTCGACATAGATCGTCTTCGTGTATGAGCCAGGCGGTACCAGCTGGAATACCGAGTTCGTGAAACTCAGTGTGCCTCCAGCGGCGACAATGACATCTCCTGCATGGTAGTATGTCATGTTCTTGATGTCAAGAGATGGAGGGACGACCAACCATCTGGAGGGATCAGGGCTGGGCGCAGAGAGACCTATTATCGAAACAGTGACATCGAAGCTCTGATCAGCGTGGGTCATGGCAGGGTAAGCGGGGAAGGAGAATGCCTCCGTAGATTTGAATGATCCATTTACTCCTGTGATGTCGTAGGAACCTACAAACCTCGAGTCCATTGATCCACTGCCTGTGATGATGTCGGTGAGATAGGGTATTGTGGCCTTTCCGTCACTCTTCGTCATCGAATAGGTCAAAGCCGTCTCACCCATATAGGCAAGAATCTCGGAAGGGGGCGTCGTTGACACACTCCTCGGAGCGTAGTATATTGCCTGCAGACCCTCTAACTCGGTCGCGCCAGTGAAGTTGGCTAAGACATTGGAGTTGGATGTGGGGACGCCGTATTCATCACCGATTGTTGTATTGAGCCATCTGTAGATGAAGGCGTCAGCTCCAACAGTGAACATTATCCAGATACGATCGAATTCGACGAAGCCTGCTCCAGGCCCATTCACGAATCTCATGTTCATGTTTCTGACATCGCCAACAGTCGCTATCGTCGACAACGGGAGATTGTAAAGTCTCTCAGTGCCTGGTGGATCGGTGTTGACAGGTACAATCGACGTATCAGAATACGCACTACCTTGCCTTGCCCACTGAACATGCGCCGTTCCGCTGTAAGCTGGGGCGACGGCATATGTCGCCACAAGCGTGGCTGAGCTTACTGGAAGGGCATCAGAAAGACCGCTCACGTCCCATGTGTCGATTTCGAGGGTTTGTGTCGGCAAGACCTGAATAGTCCCTCCATCCACAACCGCGAGGTTCGTCAAGGATCCCGAAGTACTATCAGCGAGCCCTCTCGTTAGGGGGACTGCTGGCGATGCACTAGCTCCAGATGCCATGATGGCTGGGGCTCTGTCGGCTAGGGCTCCCGTGTATGTCTGGAAACTAGCTCCGTAGAAGTATGCATGAGACATGTCGTTGATTACTATCGCATTATGCACATGCCAATCCGCCGCAACTCGAGTTGGTCCGAAATCGACGCTGATATAGCTGTTGACGGCCAGAAGCGTCGACTCACCGTTCAGGGTCAAATTGCTCGCGGACACGAGGTCAGTAGCATACTCAGGAAGGTCGAATATGGACGAATCATAGAGCTCCAGGGTCGAGTCGTTCAGGGTGATTGCAGGACCGTCATCGGCCGAGTCGAAGGTTATCGCGCCGCTCGATCCGATCACATACTGTGCGACCAGCGTCGGCGGGAGCGCCATGATCTCAGTGTCCGTCAGGCTGACGTTCGCGTCCGTTCTCAGGATGATGTTCCCTGGGAACATGAGCAACGAGTTGTTGGTCGCAATGAGCTTACCGCCATCCTGGACAGTGATGTTCAGGAACGGCCATGGGTTGATCTGGTCCAGGTAGGCAGTGATGGTACCATGGTCCAGGACGAGCTTGCCGCCCGCGAAGACAGTGATACTGTGCTTCAGGTTAGGATTGTTGTTGCTGATGATGCTCATGGTCGCGTCCCTGATGATCAGCTCTCCGCCGACTCGAACTTCGACATTGCCGTCGATCGGCTGTTCGATGTTCTCTATGGTATACGTTCCGTTCTGAACGATCAGGTCGCCCGCGGCGGCTCTCGTGGGCGTCATATCGGCCATGAACAGAAGGCCCGCGAAGGCGGAAATCACAAGACACACGACGGCCAAAGCACTCAACGTTCTATTGGCAACTAGCTTGTCAGCTTTGCCTTTCATAAAGTTCACCCACCCAGGATGCTGGGTACTGCGGGAAGAAGTAAGCAGGTCAGCCATATAAAAATGTATTTACCGCATTCTCATGTCGAGGAAGGGTTTTCCGGAGTGTCTGGCTAGACCACTTTCTTCTTCACGATTTTCTTGACGAAAATCTGAGGTTTCCTGAGCAAGCCCGACTTCTCGCCTTCATCTGCTGACTCTATCTTCTCTTCCAACTTCGCGAGCGCGTCCTTGATGTTCGCGCCACAGGCGTAGCACATGAGCGCATCCGTGCTCACCATAGTCTTGCAGTTGGGGCACGCGATCTCGTCCTCGGATGCTTCCTCCTCGGGGACTGTCTCGGGCTGGGCGACCTCCTCCTCCCTGATCTTCTGACCACAGGCGTAGCACATGACCGCGTCCTTGCTTATGACCGTCCTGCAGTTCGGGCACTGCATCTCGTCCTCGCTCAGGTTGGCAGGCGCCTCGGACTCTTCCGTCCTGACCGGCGGGACGAGGAAACCTTTCGCGAGCATATCCTTCTGCTTGTCCAGGAGCTTACGAGCGTCCTCTGACAGTTTCTCTCGGTCTCTCCTGATGGTCTCTTCCTCCTCAGCGAGAGACCTCTCTCTCGCAACGAGAGCGTCGCGTCGGGACGTTATCTGCTCGAGCAACCTCTGAGCCTCCTCCTCCGACTTCTTGAGGAGCTCTTCCCGGTCAAGGAGGCTCTTGCGCCTGTCGGAAAGCTCTGACTGATGCTTGCTGATGTCCGCCAGTTGGTCCTGGGCGTCCTTCTCCCTTGCCTCAGCCGCGTTCATGGTGGCCTTGGCGGTCGCTTCCAACTTGGACATCTCAGCGCTCTTCCCCTCGACCTGTGATGCCTTCTCCTGAACGGCGGTCTCGCGCTTCTTCAGTTCTTCTGACTTCTGGTCGAGCGAGGATTCCTTCTGTCTCATGGAATCCTCCTTCTCTCTCAGACGCTGCTCGAGGGTGTCGAGCTCGGACTTCTGCTTCTGGACATCCTCAGTCTGGGCCTTCAGCTCGAGGTCCCTCTTTCTGACCTCTGCCTCCTGCGTCTTGAGCCTCTTGACGGCATCTTCTATGATGTCCGAGATAGTCGGGTCCTTCTGGTCCTTCTGGTCCTCTGGCATGGTTCATCCCTTGGGGAGTCTCGACGCTGGTTCTCTAACGGGACTGCGGATTGCGAACGCACACATATAGGTTGTGTAATACTACAAAGTTTTGATTGGCTCAGGCCCTGACCCTCAGGGCGCGCTGAGCAATGGCCCGAGCACCTGAATGCCGTTCCTGCCCACCTCGATCGCGTGTCTCTCCATTGAGTGCTCCGCAGCCCGCATCTTCTCAACCTGGAGGAACCTCATGAGCTTTCCGCGCTGCCTGTCGAGTCCAAGGTGCATTATGCCGTCCGCCAGGAAACCCTCGTTGCCGAGCAGCTGCGACTCGCCAGTGAGCGAGCGCTCCATGATGATGAACGCAGTCAGGTTGTTGTCCCTGAGCATCTTGAAGAAATAGAACATCTTCTTCCTCATGTCCTGGACGTTCTCCATGAGGGAGTACAGAGCACCCAATGAGTCGAGCACGAATATCGAGAACTTGTCTCCGTGGGTCTTCCTGAACCTCTGGATCATCTTCTCGATGAACAGGACGTAGTCGGTCTGCGCATCCTGGCCTATGACCTCGTCGATCTGGTCGATCTCCCTAAGGTCCGTCAGGTCGGAGATCTGCATCTTCATGGAAAGCTTCGCCCCGATGCTCTCCATGTTCTTCAGGTGGCTGTCGGCCGTCTCCTCGAGTGTGGCGTACAGCCCGAATTCGTTCTTGTCCCTCAGGTACTGGGACATGAGGGTGTAGCAGAAGGTTGTCTTCATCGATCCCGGAGGACCTGTGACGAGTATCACCTTGGGCCTGTCCACGTCGTTCTTGAAGACCTTTTCCAAGCCTGGTATAGAATCCTTGAACACTAGTGAGCCCTCCTGAGCGACGGGGCTGTGGTCTGATGCTTGGGGTTTTCAATGCCATCTGGTCTATTAAATCTTTCCGGGCCGTTATCAGAATTGAAACGATGGCCAGTCAGTCGAGCTGGGGCTCATCCCTCGTCATTCCCGGAGTCATCATCTGACCCGTCTGACTCCTCGTCCTTCCCGTCGCCCTCGTCTTCGTCCCCGTTCTCGTCGACTATGTCTCCGTTCGGAGTGGGACAGCTCGTGAGCGTCCTGCTCGCGACCGCGCGCTCCTCCTCGCTGAGGCCTATCAGGCGCGCGACCGCGCTGATCTTGTCCTTCTCTTTGAGCTTCATGACCCTCACGCCCATCGTGGCCCTCCCCTGCAGGCTGATGCCCTGCACTGGCATCCTGATGACCATGCCGTGGACGCTCGTTACAATCAGCTCGTTGTCATCCTCGACGGTCTTGACCGTGATGACGTCCCCGTTCCTGCCGCCGGTCTTGATCGTGATGACGCCCTTGCCACCCCTGTGGATCTTTCTGTAGTCCTCGACGAGCGACCGCTTTCCGTAGCCGTTCTCGGTGACGGTGAGAAGATGGTCCTTGGGATCCACCACGGCCATGCTGACGACCTCGTCGCCCTTCCTGAGCCTTATCCCTCTGACGCCGTATGTTGCCCTGCCGGTCGGGCGCACATCCGTCTCCGCGAACCTCGCGGCCAGGCCCTTCCTCGTCGCCAGGATGACCTCCTTGGAGCCGTCGGTGATGGTCGTGTCGACGACCTCGTCGCCATCGTCGAGCTTGATCGCGATTATGCCGCTCTGCCTGACATGGGAGTATGCCGAGAGCCGCGTCTTCTTGATGGTTCCGTTCTTCGTCGCGAACACGAGGTAGTGGTCGTCCGTGAACAGCTTGACGGGTATGGTGTTGACGACCTTCTCGCCGTCCTCGAGGTGCTCGAGCAGGTTCACGACCGGTTTGCCCTTGGCGTGTCTCCCGCCGACGGGTATCTTGTAGGCCTTGAGCCAGTAGACCCTGCCGTGGTTCGTGATGTACATTACATAGTCGTGGGAACTTGTTATGAACAGGTCGACGACATAGTCCTCCTCCTTCGTCTCCATGCCCATCAGGCCTACGCCTCCGCGCTTCTGCGACTCGTATGTTTCCAGCGGCAGGCGTTTGATGTATCCAGTCTGGCTGATCGTGACCACGACATCCTCGACTGGTATGAGGTCCTCGATGTCCAGGTCCAAGGCGTTCGCCTCGATGGTCGTCCGCCTCTCGTCCCCGAACTCCTCCTTGACTTCGGCCAACTCCGACTTGATGATCCCTAGGATCTTCTTCTCATCCTTCAAGATAGATTTGTACTCGTCTATGAGCTTCTTCGTCGCATTGGCCTCGTCCCGGACAGCCTGCATCTCCATGCCCGTGAGCCTCTGGAGCTGCATCTCGAGTATGGCCTTGGTCTGTTCCTCGGACAGGAGGTACTTGGCAATGAGCGCGTTCCTGGCCTCCTCCCTCGTCTTCGCCTTGCGAATGATCCTGATGACCTCGTCCAGATGGTCCAGTGCTATCATGAGGCCGGCCAGGATGTGCGCTCTCTTCTCCGCCTCTCTGAGCATGTGCTCCGTCCGCCTCTTAACCACATCGAATCTGTGCTCGATGTAGTACTCGAGCATCTCTTTGAGCGAGAGCGTCTTGGGCTGGTTGTTCACCAGCGCGATGTTGATGATTCCGAAGGTCGTCTGGAGCTGGGAGTGAGCGAAGAGCTGGTTGAGCACTACCTCCTCGATCGCATCCCTCTTCAGCTCGATCACGACTCTGAGGCCTTCCTTGTCCGACTCGTCCCTCAGATCCGATATCCCCTCGATGGCCTTCGACTTGACCATCTCGGCGATCGCCTCGAGCAGCGAGGACTTGTTGACCATGTACGGTATCTCCGTAACGATCACAGTGGCCCTGCCGGTGTCCTCATCGTGCTCGACGGTGTACCTGGCCCTTACCCGAATCCTGCCCTTTCCGGAGGCGTACGCCTCGTAGATGCCTTGGGCGCCGTAGATGATGCCTCCCGTCGGGAAGTCCGGGCCCTTGACGACCTCCATCAGGTCCTTGAGCTCGGTGTCCTCGCCCTTGATCTGCCGGTCTATCATGAGCGCGACAGCGTCCACGATCTCGTTCAGGTTGTGGGGCGGGATGTTCGTTGCCATGCCGACGGCGATCCCCTGGGAGCCGTTCACGAGTAGGTTCGGGAACTTCGCAGGAAGCACCAGAGGCTCCTTCAGAGTCCCGTCGAAGTTGGGAGCGAAGTCCACCGTCTCCTCGTCGACGTCCCTGAGCATCTCAGCAGCGATCGCCGAGAGCCTGCATTCCGTGTACCTCATCGCAGCTGCAGAGTCGCCGTCCACGCTGCCGAAGTTGCCCTGTCCGTCTATGAGCGGGTATCGCATCGAGAAGACCTGGGCCATGCGCACCAGGGTGTCGTAGATCGCGAGGTCGCCATGCGGATGGAACTTGCCCAGGACCTCTCCTACGACCCTTGCGGCCTTCTTGTGGCCCTTGTTGTGCGCGAGGCCCATCTCGTTCATGGCGAACAGAATGCGCCTGTGGACAGGTTTCAGGCCGTCGCTGACATCGGGCAGAGCTCGACCAATGATGACGCTCATGGCGTAGTCGATGTACGACTTCTTCATCTCGGTCTCGATCGGCCGTATGATAAGTCTGGCGGCTATTGGTTGCTGTTCTCCCTCGGGTGCCTCTTCCATCCACTACCACCTACACATCCAAGAACTCCACTTCCTTTGCGTGGTCGTGGATGAACTGTCGGCGAGGCTCAACGGCATCGCCCATAAGAATCGTGAACAGCTCATCGGCCTCCACGGCGTCCTCGATCGTGACACGCTTCAGGGTCCGTGACTTGATGTCCATTGTCGTGACTCTGAGCTGCTCCGGGTTCATCTCGCCCAGGCCTTTGTACCTCTGTATGTCCACTCCGTCGCCCAGCTCCTGGACGACCTCCGAGAGCTCCTTGTCGCTGAACAAGTACTTCTCGGTCTTGCCCTTCTTGGCCCTGTACAATGGAGGCTGGGCGATGTAAATGTAGCCGTGGTCGATCATCGGCCTCATGTACCTGAAGAAGAAAGTCAGAAGCAGCGTTCTTATGTGCGCCCCGTCGACGTCTCCATCGGTCATGATGCATACCCTGTGATACCTCGCTTTCGCGATGTTCATATCGGCGTCGATGCCCGTGCCCAGAGCTGTGATGATGGTCCTTATCTCCGCGTTCTTCAGCATCTTGTCCAGTCTTGCCTTCTCCACGTTCAGGATCTTGCCCCTCAAAGGTAGGATCGCCTGGAAGGTCCTGTCCCTGGCCTGCTTCGCGCTCCCGCCTGCCGAGTCACCCTCTACAAGGAAGAGTTCGCACTTGGTCGGGTCCTTCTCAGAACAATCTGAGAGTTTGCCTGGGAGGTTGCCGACATCTAGCAGGCCCTTCCTCCTCGTCAGCTCCCTTGCCTTCCTCGCGGCCTCCCTGGCCTGGGCGGCAATGATCGCCTTGCTGATGCAGGTCTGGGCCACCTTCGGGTTCTCTTCCAGGTATTCGAACAGTTTCTCGTTCACGGCCGACTCGACTATGCCCCTGACATCGCTGTTGCCAAGCTTCGTCTTCGTCTGGCCCTCGAACTGCGGCTCCGGGAGCTTGACGCTCAGGATGGCGGTCAGGCCCTCCCTGACGTCTTCTCCGCTCAGGGAATCGTTGTTGCCACCCTTCAGGAAGCCGTTCTTCTTGGCGTAGTCGTTGAGAGTCCTGGTCAGAGCGGCCCTGAAGCCCACAAGATGCGTCCCTCCCTCAGTCGTATTGATGTTGTTGGCGAATGTGTGAATGTTCTCCGCGTAGCTGTCCGTGTACTGCATGCCAACCTCGACCTGCATGCCGTTCCGGTCCACATTGACATATATCGGCTTCTCGTGCAGGCAGGTCTTGCTCCTGTTGATGAACTGGACGTACTCGACGATGCCTCCGTCGAACTTGTAGGAATTCGACTGGTTCGTCTTTGGTTCCGATATCGTGATCTTCAGGCCTTTGTTGAGAAAAGCGAACTCTCGCATCCTGCCAGACAGGGTCTCGTAGTTGAACTCGGTGCTCTCGAATATCTGAGCATCCGGTTTGAACCGGATGGTAGTGCCCGAACCCGGGGCCTCACCGTCGACCTTGATCGGACTTGCGGGCACGCCACGCTCGTACCTCTGGAAATGGATCTTGCCTTGCCTCTTAATCCTGACCTCAAGCCATTCTGAGAGCGCATTGACGACGCTCAGACCGACCCCGTGGAGGCCGCCCGATACCTTGTAGGTCTTCCTGTCGAACTTGCCACCTGAGTGCAGCTTGGTAAGAACGAGTTCGAGGGCATCCTGCTTGTACTTCTTGTGCATGCCTATCGGAATGCCTCTGCCATCGTCCTCCACAGTGACGCTGCCATCATCGTTCAGAACGACCGTGATGACCGTGCAGAAACCGGCCATGGCCTCGTCGATGCTGTTGTCGACCACTTCGTAGACAAGGTGATGAAGGCCGTGAAAATCTGTGCTGCCGATGTACATGCTCGGACGCTTTCGAACCGCTTCCAACCCCTCTAGAACCTGGATGTTCTCCGCATCGTACGCACTATCTTCCATGAGATTTTGACCCCTATGAGACAGGCTCAAACACCGAATCTTTCTGCGCGCATCCCATCCTTCTTTCGGCGCTTTATTTGGCCTTCAATTTCATCAACAGATTGCGTGTATATAAATGCTTTGAGAATACCGTCTGGCTGCATGCAGGAACCCCCCTTCGTTTCTACTGCAATTTTCCGTCGATTTCACTCCATGATTTCCATGAGAAATGTCGGCACTTGACGACAAGACGACTCTGGCCTGTTTGGCGACGGAGGGAAGGCATTGGAGACTGGTGAGACAAGTTCGTCACGGTGGTTGAAATAAGACGCGAACTCAGTCAGACTGGACCGACACAAATCATCACCGGTCAATGAAAGGATTTATACCGATGAGGCAATCTGTAGCTCCGAACCTGGATGAAAGCTGGTCGAAAGAGCCCTTTTCCACAGGAAATGAAGGGGGTTTCGAAGAAAGAAGGAATCGAGCCAGACAAGTTGAAGGCCCTTGTCCGAGCAGGAAAGGTCGTAATCCCTTCGAACCCCGCTCATAAGAAGCTAGTCCCTTGCGCAATAGGCGAAGGTCTCAGGGTGAAGATCAACGCAAACATCGGCACCTCAAGGGACTACATAGATGTCGACGAGGAGCTCAGGAAGGTAAGGGTGGCCGTCAAATACGGTGCGGACGCGATCATGGACCTGAGCACAGGAGGCAAAATACGCCAGATAAGGAGAAAGATCATCGCGGCATCCACAGTGCCCGTTGGCACCGTACCTATCTACGAGGCGGTGTGCAAGACCTCAGGGAAGGGTGGCCCTGTCAACATGACTAGCGACGACCTCTTCAAGACGATAGAGGAGCACGCCAAGGATGGTGTGGACTTCATGACCGTCCACTGTGGAGTCACGAAGCTAACGGCCGGGTCGCTAGTGAAGCACAAACGAGTCACGGGGGTCGTGTCAAGAGGTGGAGCGCTACTAGTGGCCTGGATGCACCAGAACGGGAAGGAGAACCCGCTCTTCGAGGATTATGATTACCTGCTCGAGTTGGCCAAGGAGCACGAGTTCGCCCTGAGCCTCGGCGACGGCCTGAGGCCTGGGAGCATTGCCGATGCGACAGATGTCCCGCAACTCCACGAGCTCATCGTTCTTGGAAAACTCGTGGAGCGGGCGAGAGAGGCAGGCGTCCAAGCGATGGTCGAGGGGCCAGGACATGTCCCTCTCAACCAGATCGAAGCGAATGTGAGGATCGAGAAGGCCGTGTGCAAGGGAGCACCGTTCTATGTTCTCGGACCTCTGGTGTGCGATGTCGGCGCAGGCTACGATCATATCACTGGAGCGATAGGAGGAGCGTTGGCAGCGTACTTCGGAGCCGACTTCCTGTGCTATGTCACGCCGTCTGAACACCTGTCTCTGCCAACCGTGGAAGATGTAAAGGAGGGTGTGATCGCAAGCAGGATCGCGGCCCATGCGGCCGACCTGGCCAGAGGTCGAGACACTTCTTGGGATAGGGAGATGTCTGCTGCGAGGAAAGCCTTCGACTGGGAGAGGATGTTCGAACTGTCTCTCGACCCTGAGAAGACCAAGGAACTCTGGATGAGGCGGAGATCGCACAGCCCGAAGGTTTGCTCCATGTGCGGAGACCTGTGCGCGATGAAGATGGTCGACAAGCTGCTCGGCGAATGAGACTCGTCAGAAGAAGAGTCCCAGCGGCATTCGCATGACCATGCCGACCACCAGATAGATGATTCCAGCAGCAATGGCTGCCAGAATGCAGGACATCGCGGCCTCGCCTGTCGATATGTCGTTCGCAACGCTGACTGCCTTGCTTGTGACCCAGAGCAGCCAGATCAGTCCGATCAATGCTACCACGAGGAGCACCGCTCCTGCTGCGATTGCCTGGTTGAGCTCGTCACTCGTCCAATCCTGGACCCTGGTCAAGTCGAGACCCCTGAAGCCAGTCGTGAACAGCAAGAGGAGCACCATGCTGAGGAGGACATAGCCTGGATAGGCGTACCCAGTGAGCATCAGGGTGGCGCTACGCTCTCCCCTGCCACCGAAGACATCCTTCGCCACGAGCGCGGTTGTGACTCCGAAGATCAGGAATGCCAGCAATGACACCATCCAGCTGACGAATCCCTGGAACGCCAGCTCGAACGCGTCCCCCCTGCTGTAACCGAGCACCTGTTCCATATCTGCAGTCACCAGCAGGCTGATGACTGAGGAGATGATTGAGAACAGGACGACTATGACGAGCGCCCTCTGCAGGTTGGTAGATCGATATAAAGAGGAGAAGGCCTTTGTCGGAGAGAAGCTGATGCGCAATAGGTCCGAGAAATCCAACCTTGGCGCGTGCTTCGGCTGCATGTAGAGTCCTGGGTAGTGGCTCATATGAACATGCGGATGTATCGGGGATTGGAAGTCCGCCGGGGGGATCTGAGGAACAAAACGCTCCGGCAGCTGCTGCTTGATGCTCGTCCCGCATCTCGGGCAGATGGTCACGCCTGTGCCATCCCCCAACGCCTGCAAATATCCCGAAGACTGAAGGCCGCATGACGGACACGACATACTGTGGACGTACACCACAGACTCGGGCATCATAAGTAAGACGATAGCGTCCGAGGAATATTAGCATTGCCCAATCAGAGCCAGCTGATGGAGAAGATGGAGCCACTGGAGGGTATCGAACCCCCGGCCTGCGGTTTACGAAACCGCCGCTCTTTAGCGGCAATTGCTGAACAGCAAATGCAACCGCTGAGCTACAGTGGCAACAGGGATTGTTGGGAAGATTGTCTTGCTAGTTAAGGCTTTTGACCTCTCCCACATCGGGGTCCAGGCAGTCCAGATTGACGCCTTAAAGACGAGAGGCTTTTAAGGGTTCGACGGCATTCATGCTGGGGACCCGCCAAATGGTCACCGACCTGCGCATACCCGAAGGAATCGTCGTCCGGACCGCCAAGGGCGGGTCGGACTCCCTCAAGGGGATTCTCGAGGACCTGAAACAGTACAGTTTCACGGGATATGTCAGGGTGACCCTTCAGAAAGAAATCATGAGCTCAATCGGGTACCTGGTGGTCGAGCAGGGCGCGCCGGTGATGGCCGTCTACGAGTTCGAGAAATCGAAACCGAGGGAGCTCAAGAGGATCTACACGGGAGAGAAGTCGCTAAGGTTCATCCTGGAGGACTCGCAGGATAGGGGTTCCAACATCGAGCTACACAGCAGGGTACCGATAGAGGAGTTCGAGCGGAGGTTCCCTGATGCCAGGATCGACGAGGCGCCAGTGCAGGCAAAGGCACCCATCTTGGAAGCCGGGCAGAAGATTGAGGAGGAGGCCGAGGAGGAAGAGACTGCCGATTCTCAGCGAGGAATAGTCGAGCTCTGGCGCAGGAAGGGATTCAAGGTGGACACTCTCGAGGAGGCGCTCAGGAAAGGCCCTGGGGCGCTCGCGAAGGAGCTCACTCAGTTCGAACAGGACGCGCAGAGGCTGAAGCAGTTCGAGATCATGATGAACAACTTCCCAATCCTTGGTCACGAGCAAGAGATAGAGGAGATCAGGTCGAAGCTAGACGACAGGGCCAAGATCGCGGAGATCGAATCCGACATTGAATTCCTTCAAGAGAAGATCAAGCGCAAGATCCAAAAAAGGAAGACCGTTGAGGAATCGATCAAGCAGGAGATGGAGAAGAAGAAACGAGAGGAGAAGTCCGCGGACGTATACGATCTGATACTGAAGTACCAGACAGCTCCTGAGGAGGATGTCGCGAAGAAGTGCCCCAGGTGCGGAGGACCGGTGGATGAAGAGGGGAGATGCCCCAAGTGCAGCGCTGAGGGGGCAGCCGCCGCGGCTCCTGCTTTCGCGAAGCCCTTGAACACGGAGATGACCTTTGACAACTTCGTCGTGGGTCCTGGGTCGAAGTTCCCAGTGGCCGCGGCCAGTTCAGTGGCCAGCTCCCCGAGCAAGACCTACAATCCTCTGCTCGTCTTCGGCGGATCCGGCCTTGGAAAGACGCACCTCATTTTCGCCATAGGTAATCACATGAGGAGCAAATCGAAGAGCATCAAGATCATGTATGTTCCTGCGGACAAGCTCGTCGAGGCGATCAACACCTCACAGGAGGAGGCGCTAAGAAAGAGGATGAAAGAAGACATGGAGAGCGTGGACCTGCTCCTCGTCGATGACATGCAGTTCCTCGCAACCAGCGAACGAGCACAGATAGATATCACCCATGTCATAGACCATCTGATCGATTCCAAGAAACAGGTCGTTCTCGCGAGCGACCGGCTGCCTTCCCAGATTCCCGGTTTCAGCGACAGGCTGAGCTCCCGCATAATGCTGGGACTCACGACGGACCTGCAGCCTCCGGACCTGGATACAAGGGTCAAGATCCTGAAGCTCAAGGCACGGGAGAAGAATCTGAAGCTGAGCGACGATATCGTCACTTACATTGCTGAGCGCGTCACGACCAATGTCAGAGAGCTGGAGAGCACGCTCACGAAGATCGCGGCTTTCTCCACAATAATGAAACTGGACGTGGATCTCAACCTCGTCTCTGACATACTCAAGCCGCTGGCACCTGTTCAGGAGACAAGGAAGGAGATCATGAAGGAGGTCAAAGCGAACCCCGGACACTGCTACCTGGTCGAGGAGGAGCGGCCGATGTACAGCAACGTGCTCCTCAGCAGGAAGATGGACGAAGGTTATGCTGGCATGGTCATCACGCGCATGAACCCAAAGCGTATAAGGGACGAGTTCAAGGTGCCTCCCGAGATTCTCTGGCTCACGGACAAGGAGAGTTCTCAAGAGAAGACTGTCGCGCCCTCTCTGGAGATGCTGATCCATGTCATACAGGAGTTCATGGCGCAGGGGGAGAAGGGAATGATCGTCCTTGACGGAATCCAGTACCTCGTGAGCACGACCAACTTCGAGGCTGTGCTAAGGTTCGTCAGAAGCCTGATAGACGAGATCTCCGAGTCGAGCGCCATTCTCGCCATATCCATGAGTCCCGAGACCATGAAGCCCCAGGAAGTCTCGATTCTGGAAAGAGAGATGGAAGTCCTGAACCTGACCTGAAGAAAGCACCCTCACTCTACGCGGGCTTCTTCATCATCTCTTTGAACTCACGCATCTCCTTGAGCGCCTGTGGGTATTCCTCCGATTTCATGAGGGAGGTCGCCGACTTCAGAACCGTCAGCATCGGCGTGATGTTCACATTCCTGACCTTGGCGTCGATAAGCTCGTCCCTCGCCTTGCGCATCTCCTCGTTCATGCGGCCTGGTATGGACTTGTTCAGGCTTTCGTTCGCCATCTTGATGCTGATGTCCATTCTGTCGAAGTCCTTGGCTTCCAGGGCCTTGGACGCTTCCATCAGAAGCCTCCTAGCGTCCTTGGTGTCAACAATGAATATCTCGCAGTCTGCGATGTAGTTCTTGAGCTGCCCGATCTTCTTCTTCGACTCATTGTACCTGCCAGTGATCGGCAGCAGTTCCTTGGCCACCTTCTCGGCATAGACATAAGCGGCCTCGATGTCGCCGGCAGCTCTTGCTCGTGCGACCTCTTGAATGTAAGTCGTCGGTCTGGATACGTCTCCGCCAAACTCACGAGCGATCTTGATCTCCTCGTTCAGCTTGGTGATTGCATCCGCGAGGTGGGAGTCAATCTTGCCCATGAGTGCGTTCTTCGACTTCTGCACGAGCTCCACGGCCCTCTCGATCTGCCGCTCCCTGCCAGCAGCCGCGGCCTCGTCTATGAGCTGCTTGCTCTCGCCTATATCGACTTCCTTCTCACGGGCCAATGCCAGGAGTGGTTTCATCTCGGCGACCATGCGCGCGAGATCTCTACCCTTGTCTTTCGCTGCTGGTGGAGCGGGAGCCTGTGCAGGGATCTCTTCCTCGTGCTTGATTTCGCGAACTCGGACCTCGGCATGTTTTGGAGCAGAAGACGCAGGGGCAGGCGATGGCTTCTCGGTCAGAGTCGGCGTCTCTGGACTTGTCTCGGGTTTCGGAGTGGGCTCTGACGCCTTCTTGCCCCATTTGAAGAAACTTTTGAAGCCCTTCTTGTCCTCGGCTTTCTCCTCTTTCTTCTCGGGCTCGACCGGCTTGGCAGGCTTCTTCGAAGGTGCCTTGACTTCAGCCATAGGCGGTTCGATGTCCTTCTTTGGGGCGATTGCAGGGGCCTCAGGCTCGACGAACACGGCGCCGCAGCCAGGACAGGATTTGGCGTCCACACTGACAAGAGTATTGCAGGCTGGGCACTGGAACATCTCCACGCCCTCCTCGGCGAACATCACCCCGCATTTGGGGCACTGGGTCGCGGTCGCTTCGATAGAAGTGCCGCACTGTGGGCACTCAAAGGACTCGACCTCAGCCACGACTTCCTCATCTTGAATATCAGGAGCTGGTTCGACCTCTTGAATCGGCTCAGGCGTGGGCGCGGGCTTCGGTTCAGGGACAGTACTGATGTCGGCGCCAGGGGCACGTGAGAATATCTGCTTCGGAGACTCCACACGGGACGGCGGGGCCGTTTCAGGAGTTCTTTGAACTGGCGGCTTCTCCGAGGGCTTGGACATCGAGAATATTTCGTCAACGCGCGATTCCACAGAGACCCTAGGCGGAGCTGCTTGCTCAGGAGCCTTCCTGGCGGGCTCGATATCTATGTCGAATATGGAAAGATCCGTTCCGCAGAATCCGCACTTCCTAGAGCCAGGCTGAAGGGGCGAATCGCAGATCGGACAGAGTTTGTCCCCGCTAGAATTTGGCAACGAGTATTGCCTCCATGAAACAGCGGTCTCACTTTACGATATGCCTGGATAAATAGTTAATCGTTTTGATTTCGCAAATTGATAGCTTATACGGCGGCAGCTGTGCGCCAGTGTACCTGGCAGGAGGAGAAACATATTTCCACATGGGCGTAGTTGTCAATGTCTGGGGATCCTCGTGGAGTTGAGGTCAGTAAGGTTGGAGTTTCCCGAAAACGCGAACGTGATAGTTGGTCAGACCCATTTCATCAAGACCGCTGAGGACCTGTACGAGGCGATAGTGAGCTCCGTCCCTCAGGCGAGGTTCGGAGTGGCATTCTGCGAGGCCTCAGGACCATGCCTTGTCAGGGTGGAGGGCAACGACGACAGGCTGAAGAAACTCGCCGCGGAGAATGCGAACAGGATCGGAGCCGGGCACACTTTCGTAGTGATACTTGAGAACGCCTACCCAATCAACGTCTTGAACAGGATCAAGGAAGTCCAGGAGGTATGCACGATATTCTGCGCGACCGCTAACCCCGTCGACGTATTGGTCGCGGAGAACGAGCGCGGAAGGGGCATCGTGGGCGTGATCGACGGAGAGAAGCCCAAGGGGACAGAGTCGGCGAAGGACGCTGAGGACAGGAAAGCGTTCCTCAGAAAGATCGGCTACAAGAGATAGAAGCACAAGGATGAATCGCAGAATGAGACTCGACATCAAAATCAGCCCTCTGGACCTCAACCTTACATTGGGCTGTGGCCAGACCTTCAGATGGCGAAAGGCTCCAGGCGGCTTGTGGGAGGGGCCGCTCGGGAATCAGTTCATCAGATTAGGACAGAAGGGTTCAATCGTCCACATAGAGGCGAGCCCTGGAGGGCGAGAGGTTGAAGGACTTGTCAGGACGCACCTGAGAGCTGATGACGACGTCCGAGGAATCCAGAAGGCGCTCGCCGAAGATCCCGTGATGGCGGCTGGGATTTCCGAGCTGAAAGGTCTCAGGATAGTCAAGATCGATGAGTGGGAGTGCCTGATAAGTTTCATACTGGCGACCTATGCGAGCATTCCGCGGATAACGAAGATGATCGAGACTCTGTCGACCAGGTACGGCGAGAGGATCGTCGCTGGAGTAAACTCATTCCCCAGTCAGGACAGGCTCCGAAGGGCCCCTTTGTCAGAACTGGCGAAGTGCGGGTTTGGATATCGCGCGAAGTTCATCCACGAAGCGTGCAAGGTCCTGGACGATGATGCCCTGTCGGAGTTCCAGAGAATGTCCAACAAGGACCTCAGAGATGAGCTGAAGCAGCTTCCTGGAGTGGGAGACAAGGTGGCGGACTGCGTCTCGTTGTTCGGTTTTGGCAGGCTCGATGCGTTCCCTATCGATGTCTGGATCGAGAGGGCACTTGAGCGCCTGTACCATCGGAAAGGCTCATACAACAAGTTGATGGAGTTCGCTCTGGCGCGGTTCGGCCCATACGCGGGGTACGCGCAGGAGTATCTGTACTACAACGAGAGGTTGCGCGCGCCTGGGGGAACGTGTATGTTCTCAGAAAAATGAGATGATCGACCTGTCCATGAAAAGCAGGGCACCTTCGGCAACTGCAACCAGACCTATGATGATCATCGTCAGCTTCCAATCGAGGACCATCGTTGCGATGGTCAGGACGTCTTCTAGAAAGTGGAGCAGCGTATGCACAATCGCGCCCACTATGAAGAAGATGATCACTAGGATGATCCACTCGTCGACGCCCAAGACGGTCGAAGGCAGCACGAACGAAGCCGCGAAGGCAGCAGCTGCGCCGACGACCACCCCGAGCACGCCCGCCCAAGGGATCTCCCGCATGGGTTTCAAGAACAACGTCGTGGCAAGCAGGATGATCAACACCAGCGTGAGCCACCCGACCGTGTTCTTGGTGCCCGCGAAGAAGGCGACCACGAACATCGCGGCCCCGATCATGAATCCAATGAACGTCCCGACCTCGTCCCAATGAGAATCGTCTCTTTGACCGTAGACTGCGACGGCCATCGACAACAGCCCCCCAACGATAAGGGCGATGGCAGGCACCGGCTCGTCGGCCAACAGCGCTGGGTCCACCATGAGGACTTGAAGAACTGGCGGAGTACTTCATTGTTGCCAGCGGATTAGCTCTTGCCTTCGCCAGGATGGGTCCTCTGATAGAAATCAATTATCTCCCAGTCAGAAATCGTGCCGGCCTCCTTTTCTGCAAGCAAGAGCCCGCGGATCCTAGCGTACTCGGAGACTATCTCCTGGCACTCCGGTCCTCCTTTGACATCGCCGACCTCGAGCTTTCCGCCCTTGCTTTTCCCTTCGAATGAGCCGATCATCCTGATGCCCTGGAACACCGCGTACCTTCCTGTCTCCGGCATGATGTCCCTGGAGCACACTCGGAGGTACTGTGAGAGGTAGTCTCCCGGGGACAGCACGACATTTCCCGTGAAGGTCGTCTTACCCAGCATGTCGAACGCCTCCCTGCTCGCCCAATGAAGCACTCCTGAGCCTTTGAGCATGAACCCTTTGATGAGGACACCGTCGTCCTCCAGCTTCCTGAGGATGCGTCTCAGCTCGCGCATCGGCATCCCGTGCCCCGTGAGCATGCTGAGCGACTCCGCGCTCATGACGCCGAAGTTGTCGAACAACCGGGCGAATATCCTCGCCCAGGCGACTCGATTGGAGGTGTTCTGCCGCTTGGTCGCGACGTATGCGACGGTCGAGTCCAAGCACAGCCTGGATGATCTATACAGGGATCTGATCGCCTCCGAGGTATCCTCATGGCCCAGAGGGGAAAGATCGAGCAGACGCTGCCGCTTGACCGGCTGCTGGTCCCTGACGATCCGCATGACGAGCTTCTCGTCCTTGGTCAGATCGGCCGCTCTGGCCGCCCTGTACAAGCTGGCGCTCTCCATCGTGCAGTAGCCCATCCTGTCGGGTACGATCCTGCACCGATAGACCGCGCCTCGCTTGTGCAGTCTCTGAATCGTCTCGAACTTCTTCACGCGGAGGACCGCCTCGACGTCGGACCGCAGTCCGCCAAAGCTTGCCAGGGCCTCGTTCATGTCCTTCATCTTGTTCGACTCTTCCAGATGCTGGAGAGCGAAAACCACTTTCAGCAGGTCAGTCTGCTCGAAGCAAGGGGTGACGAGCCTTCCCTTGACGAGCATCCCGTTGGATTCAGCGTAACCGCGCTTGAGGAATTCGGACTTCACATCGTCTTCGAGCCCTCCCACGTCAGAACCGAATACGTTCCTGACACGGAGGATCTCCACACCGAGGGAGTTGTAGAACGCCATCATGCCATCGAAGGTGTCTATGAGCTGGCCAAGCAGCTCCTTCTCATTGAGGTGAATTTCCCTGATCTCCACTGACCCCGCCAGGAGCCATTTCTCGATCATGCCGACGGTCCTGCCTGAACGGACTAGCGGGAAGAACCAGCCCTCGCCGTACCTCGAGGTGATCTCGGTCCATTTGTCGCTCAGATAAGAATCATAGAGGGAGAGTATGTGGAGAGTGTCGTCAGGGAAACCCTCCTGATCGAGATCCTTGAGCTCGTCAGGGAGCAGGAACATCTCCGTCCTCTCCAGCCCGACTATGATACTCTTGGCGCCGACTCGGCTGAGACGCTCACGCGCATCCTCTGGCTCGACATCAAGATATGCGGCCGTTTGCATGAGTGTGACCGGGCCGAAACCCCCCAGATACCTTCTCAGGACCCGCTCGTAAGGCGCTTCTGCCTCAGGTTCTATGCCGCAGATAGTATAGACGTTCCTCGAACTCCATGATTCGGCCTCGTCGTACTCGCGCAACAGGTATCCCTTTCGATCGAGAGAGTCGAAGTGCTCCCTCATGATGTCC
>JAHIZT010000054.1 GCA_018814355.1 Candidatus Thermoplasmatota archaeon
CGAGATAGAGATGGCCTACGATGTGGTGGACAAGGCGCTGCCTGAGCGCACGCTCGTCGTCATCGACAGCATAGACGCGCTCGCGGAGAAGTACGGCGTGACCGCATCGAGGATGATCAACACGCTTCAGAGAGACCTGGTGGAGGGCTGCGGGACGAACATAGCATATGTCCTGGAGACCCCGGACCCACTGTTGGACTACCTTGGCGACGGAGTCTTATATCTAAGCCTGAACAGTACAACTGGCAGAAGGATCAGGGAGATGGACATACTCAAGCTCAGGGGCTGCGAGATCAGGCAGCCAAAATACGTCTACACCCTGCTCGGCGGAAGGGTCAGGACCTTCGAATACTCGAGGTACACCAAGCCCGACAAGCCGAAGAAGTTCGCCCCCATCGGCGACCACGACTCGAAGCACGTGTCTACCGGCATCACCGACCTGGATATCTTGCTGGAGGGCGGACTCAGGAAGGGCACTATAACGCTCATAGAGCTCAGCCCAGGGGTGCCAGTGGTAGCCTCCGGGGCGATCGAGAACGCCATCATATGCAACTTCGCTACCCAGAACCGGGGCGTTGCCTGGATACCCACCAAGAAGACAGGGGCAGAGCCTGCCAGGGAGGAGCTGCTAGGGTTCCTTGATGCCGACACCTTCGACAGGAATGTCAGGATACTCGAGCCTCACGCGCCCTCAGGAGCCATGAAGAAGTTCGCGATGACTCTCGAAGGCGAGGATGTCAGGGTGGACATGAAATGGCAGGACGTCCAGTATGCTCTCAAGGACACTGGCACGCCTGTCCTCTCGATCATAGGGTTCGACTCGCTCGAGTCCATCTATGGCCCGGGCGTCCTCGACGGCATGATGGAGTTCCTGACCTCTCTGCTGAACAACGATGGCGTGTTCGTAGCGACGGTCACGCCGTCTGTGAAGTCGACCAGCAGGTTGTCCGACCTGGCACATACCCACTTGAGGATCGACAAGATGTCCGGCGTCACGCTCATCAGAGGCGAAGAGCCGTTCACGTCCCCGTGCGCCATGACCGACCCGGACTCAGGAGACTTCAGGCCGAAGCTCGTCCCGATCCTGTGAGGCGCGCGCGCTCGCGCAGGGTGTTCAACGGAGGCTCATGTTCCCAGAGAACTACGCGGTTCTTGTCGTAGGGGACCCGAGTGCGGGTATGTTCGAGTTCTGCTGCTACCTCGGTGCGACCTATCTCAAGTCGGGCGAGAGCCTGGCCTTCCTCGAAGCCAATACCTCCCCCGACCAGGTCCGCAAGCAGATGCGGGAGTTCGGAGTGGATGTCGACTTCTATCTGCGCGACGGCAGGCTGACCATCATCGATGCGTACACACCGGCCAATGCGGCGTTCCACGACCCAGGGATCGTGCGAGTAGAGGGCCTGGACGATCTGAGCGACATCTTCGAGGCTCTCACGAAGAGCATCGAGAACCTTGGAGAGCCTCCCGTCAAGGTGCTCGTAGACTCTCTGACGCCCTTCTTCATGCACCATGACGCCAACGCTGTTGGCAGGTTCTACAAGGATGTGTGCACGATGGCGAAGTTCAGCGGGACCATGACCTCGGTCGTCCACCAGGGGATCCTGGACGAGGATCAGATAGCTCTTCTGGCATCGATATCTGACAGCCTGCTCGAGATGAAGGTGGACGAGAACTTCAGAAGATTCGTCCGCATAAAGCATATGAGAGGAGTCCTCGTCAAGCCGAAGTGGGTGCCCTTCGATTTCGAGCGAGAGGCGGCTGAGGGAGAGGGGGCTTCACTCGTGTGGAGCAGGGACGACTAGCATCGCTGATTCTGAAGCTTGACAGAAGAAGACTCAAGGGGTTTTCGGGTTGTTCTAGATATCAGTGCTTGAAGAGCCTGAGCCCGCTGAAGACCATCGAGATGCCCTGCTCGTCAGCCGCCTGGATGGCCTCAGCGTCGTTAACGGATCCTCCGGGCTGGATGATGGCCGACACGCCTACTTTGGCCGCCGCGTCGACGCCGTCCCTGAACGGGAAGAACGCGTCGGAGACGAGCACTGAGCCTTTTGCCTCGTCCCCGGCCTTCATGCCGGCGATCTTGGCCGAGTCCACCCTGCTCATCTGGCCAGCGCCTACCCCGACCGTCCTCTCGCCCTTGACCAGGAGGATGGTGTTGGACTTGATGTGCCTGCATATCTTGACGCCGAAGATCATCGCGTCGATCTCCTCATCGGTCGGCTTCTTCTTCGTCACGATTTTCAGCTTGGACCTGTCGACCTCGGCGTAGGCGTCCGTCTGGACGAGCAGCCCGCCCTTGACCTTCGTCATGAACATCCTGCCCTCGTCCCTCTTGATGGGCACATTCATCCTCAGGAGCCGGATGTTCTTCTTCGCCTCCAGATGGGCTTCCGCGTCCGGCTCATAGCTAGGCGCGATCACGGCTTCGACGAAGTGGCTCCCGATCTCCTTGGCGGTCTCCATGTCCACGGGCCTGTTGAGGCCGACGACGCACCCGAACGCGCTGAGCGAGTCCGCGTTGTATGCGGTCCTGAAGGCCTCGGCGATCGTGGCTGCGCACGCCACGCCAGACGGGTTCGTGTGTTTGATCACAGCTGCTGTCGGCTTCTCGAAGTCGGATACTATCGCCAGAGCAGCATCGAGGTCTATCACGTTGCAGTATGAGATCTCCTTCCCGTGCAGCTTGTCTGCGGCCGCGACGCTCAGAGGAGTCGGGTCGAACAGATCCTTGTAGAATGCCGCCTTCTGGTGCGGGTTCTCCCCGTACCTCAGATCGCCCAGCTTCTCGAAGGACAGTGTCATGTTCTTCGGGAACAGCTCGCCACCGCCGAACTTCTTGCCGAGGTACTGCGATATTGCGGAATCGTACCTAGCCGTTGTCCGGAAGGCCTCGAGCGCGAGCTTTCGCCTCGTCTCCTCCGACAGATGGGCATCGTTGTCCTTCAGCTCCTCGAGGATCTGCGGGTACATCGCCGGGTTCGTGACGACTGCCACGGCAGAGTTGTTCTTCGCGGCCGATCTTATCATCGACGGTCCGCCGATGTCTATGTTCTCGATGGCGTCCTCGATCTTCACGTCGGGCTTGGCAATCGTTGCCTCGAACGGGTACAGGTTCACGACCACGAGGTCGATGGGTTCTATCCCGTGCTGCCTGATCGCCTCCATGTGCTGCGGCTTCTCCCTCATGGCCAACAGGCCGCCGTGGATCGCCGGGTGTAGGGTCTTGACCCTTCCGTCCAACATCTCCGGGAACTTAGTGACCTCGGAGACGCCGATCACGGGCACTCCCGCCTTCTCCAGGGCGGACATCGTGCCACCTGTCGATAGAATCTCGATACCGAGCTCTGACAATCCCTTGGCGAATTCGACCAAGCCGGTCTTGTCAGATACGCTGATCAATGCCCTCTTCACTTTGCTCATTCGTCATTCGCTCCGCTGTCAGCTGAAGCATCCCTCCCCTCATATCAATGGGTATGCCACCATGTTATTGCCTGGTTGTTTATAACGGTTTTCGTGGGGACGCAGCGTGGCCTGGAGAACGGACGACCTTTCCGATTGGAGTGGTCTACTGGAAGGTCGGTCTCGGCAACAGCCCGGCCATCTCGACTATCCTCGGGACCATCTCCTCCCATGCGACCGCCATTATGTGCACGCCGTGGACGCCTTTCACGCTCTTGAGGTGCTCTATCTGCTCGACGCAGAGTTTGATCCCCTCCTCCTTCGGGTCCTTGGCGGCCTTCATCCGATCGACGATGTGGTCGGGGACGATCATCCCGGGCACCTTGTTCTTCATGTATCTTGCAGCGCCCGCGGATTTCATGGGGATAACGCCTGCTAGGATGTGCATCTTCTTGTCCAACCCTCTCGCCCTGACCTCGTCCATCCACTTCTCGAACATGTCCATGTCGAATATCGCCTGTGTTTGGCAGAAGTCTGCTCCCGCGGTGACCTTCTTGGCCAGCCTCGAGACCCTGAACTCGTAAGGGGTCGCGAACGGGTTTTCAGCGCATCCGAGGTACGTCTTCGGCGGGTCCTTGACGACCTCGCCTCCCACCTGCTTGCCCTCGGTCCTGAGCTGGTTGAACACCTGCAGCTCCACGATAGAGTCGAAATCGAACACGTTCCTTGCGGCCTTCTCGTTCCCGAAGATCTGGTGGTCTCCTGTGAGGCAGAGCACATTCTTGACACCCAATGCTGCAGCTCCGAACAGGTCGCTCTGGAGCGCTATCCTGTTCCTGTCTCTGCAGGTCATCTGTATGATGGGCTCCACGCCCTCGCGCATTATGATGACCGCGCTCGCGATGCTGGACAACCTCACGACGGCCGTTTGGTTGTCCGTCAGGTTGAAGGCATCAGCGAATCCTCTGAGCATCTTCGCGTGGTGCGTCAGCGGTTCCGGGTTTGCGGACTGAGGAGGCCCGATCTCGGCTGTGACGGCGAACTTCCCGGACTCGAAGACCTTCTCGAGGTTGCTGCCCGCCTTCATTGGACCGCCTCCTTTCCTTTCTTCTGGTGAGGCGTGAGCTTCGCGTCCTCGCGCACGTACACTCTGCGCCCGCCCGCATGGCTGGTGGACCAGTCCTTCGCTGGCATGACCTTCTCGATCAGGTCCAGCCTGTTCTGGATCTTCAGTCTGTCATAGATGGCCGCCCATGCGCAGTCGATCTCTAGGTTGACCTCGCACTTCCTGTTGGCCGAGCCTCCGCAAGGTCCGTTGAGCATGCTCTTCGCGCATCTCGAGATAGGGCATATGCCGCCCGTGGTGTGTATGATGCAGTTCCCGCATCCGACACATTTCTCCGACCAGACACCCTGCTCCTCCGGTACTCCGAAGATGCCTGTGTTCAGGCCTGGGAATGTCAGGTGCGAAGGGTACATGTCCCCGATTGTCTGCGCGCCCAACGAGCAGGCCATGGAGAGCGTGATATCGGAATCGAGCACCTTGTCCTCGACCTCCTTCACCCACTCCTTCTCGCACTGTCTCTCGACTACGAGCCCGTCGAGCTCCTGCTTCCTGCCCTCCTTCCTGTTCTTCACCTTGAGGGCGGAGACCAGCATCTTGACCTCCTTCTCGCCTCCTGCGAGGCAGATTGCAACGCAGCTCCTGCAGCCGATGACTGTGACTTTCTTGTAAGGCGCGAGCATCTCGGCGATCTCGTTCAAGGGCTTCCTCTTCGCCACTATCATTGCTTCTCACCCCCGATGGGACCGAGCTTCTTTGCAACACCGACCATCTTCGTAACTATCTCCGGGAAGGCCCACGCGTTCGTGGATGCCGCATTGAACATCTCGACACGTTCCTTCTCGATGCCTACCTCGGAAAGCATCTGCTTCACGTACTCGACCCTCTTCCGGCCCTCTATCGAGCCAGTGTCGTAGTAGCAGTTCTTCTCGAGGCAGCCGAGCACGAAGACCGCATCGGCCCCGTCCTCGAGCGCCTTCAGGATATGGATTCCGTCAACTCTGCCGGTGCACGGCACCTGGACGAGCCGCACGCTCGCATCGAACTGCTTCCCGCTCCTCGCGGACAGGACGGCTGCGTCCACGCCGTGCCTCTCACAGCAGAATCCGATGACCTTCGGCTTCCTCTCGGCCATCAGAAATCACCTCCGAGGAGTGTGCGCGCCTCTTCCATCACTTGGTCGTCAGTGTAGTGGTGCAGGTCGATCGCCTTGCTAGGGCAGATGCCGACGCACATGCCGCAACCCTGGCATGCCTGCACTTTGATTTCTGCCTTGCTCGCGGCGCCTATGAACGGTGCCTCGTACGGGCATGTCCTGATGCATGTAAGGCAGGCGGAGCACTTCTCGGGCGTGACCTGCGCGACCGAACCACCGTACTCCAGCTTTCCGCGCTTGACGAACTCTCCTGCCATGGCGCCTGCAGCCTCACCTTCCGCCTTCGCGACATCTCTTGCCTTGGGAAACAGCGCTGAACCGCAAACGAACACTCCAGGCTTAGGGGTAGTGACAGGCCATCTCTGGATGCTCCCGCGTCTGATAGAACCGTCGACGGTCAACGGGATCCTCAGCGCATCGGCGATCATCTGGTTGTCCTGGTTCGCCGGGATCGACGCGAATACGAGCGTCCCGAGCTTGAGGTTCAGGACTTCTCCTTGTGAGAAGTCCTTCACAGTGAGCGCAATCGGGTTCTTGGCGTCTATCTTCGGCGCTCCAGCCTTGTCGTATCTGATGAATCTGACGCCCAGGTCCGCGGCTTCCTTGTACGCTAGCTCGGACAGTCCGAACGCCCTCATTTCTTGGAAGATGACATAGATCAGCAGCTCCGGGTGCTTCTTCTTGAGCTGGATCACAGTCTCTAGCGTGTCGTCCCACGCATAGTCTTGGACCTTCAATGTCTTGCCCGCGGGGTCCGGAGTATCGACGATCACGACCGGTCCCTTCGGGACATTACCTGACTGCATATGCTCGTAGAACATGTACAACGGGACAGCGTCTTTGACCGCCTTCGCGAGCGGGCCCTTCAAGGTAGTCCATCCGCCTCCAGTGGCGATGACGACGGCCGCCGCGCCGAGTTCCTCGACCTTCTCTCCGGCCTTGATCTTGAGCTGGAAGTTGCCGCCGTATCCGGAAGCACCGACTAGCTGTGCATGCGTCATGATTACCCCGGGGACTTTGAGCGACTTGCTCGTCTTTTCCAGCAGTATGGTGTGGGCACCTGATTTCGCAGCCTCGTGCGCAGCCGCCTGACCTGCAACTCCAGCACCGACTATGACGACGTTCTTCGTCTTCATCTCCTCGCTCTGCTTCTCGAGTGGGGCGAGCATGATCGTGCGCGTGAGCGCTGCCTTCAGCTTCGTCTCCGCCTTCGCCTGAGCTCTCTCGGGCTCGTCCGCGTGTGGCAGGACGACCTCTTCCCTCATGTTCACGAGCTCGATCAGGAATTCGTTGATGCCAGCTCTCCTGTAGGCCTTCAGCAGGTTGGGGCTGATGTCCTTCTTGTGGCAGGCGAGGACGACGGCTCTATCGACCTCTCTTTCCTTGGCCTCGCCTACGATTCGTGCGAGGTCTTTCCCGTCGCACACGGCGTCCACGGTCATGACCGAGACGACCATGCTGGAGTCCTCAGCGAGCTTCTGCAGCTTCTCCATGTTCAGGAGCTTGGGCATCTCCGTGCAGCATTTGCACAGGACGACCTGGATTCTGGCCTTCACGTGCTCACCTCTCTCTGGTGATGCATCCTTGAAACTGTAGCGGCTGCCCTGATTGCGGTCTCCTCGATGTCCATCGGTTCCGAAACGGCACCGCAGACGAACACGCCCTTGCTCTCCAGTTCGTGGTCCGCAACGGCAAAGCCCGACTTGTCTGTATGGATTCCCAAGGACTTCGCAAGCTCAGCAGAAGCGCCTGATGGGCGCATGCCAACGGACAGGATGATCAGGTCATACTCCGTCTCCGTGATATCCAGGTCGTTTTCTCCAGCGGCCCTCAGGAGCAGCTTTCCATCCTTGCCTGGCGAGACCACGGAGGGCATGCTCCTGATCAGCTTCACCGTCTTTTTGCTCTTCGCCCAGAGCTTGAACTCGTCTTGTGGTTCGTAGAGCGTCCTGAGATCCATGAAGTAGAAGTCGAGGTTGATCTCAGGGTCCGTATCGAGCAGGAGCTGGGAGATCTTGGTCGCGTACTTGCAGCAGAACTTGGAGCAGTACTCGACCCCCAGCTTGACTGTCCTGGAGCCCACGCATTGCATGACAGCTATCTTCTTCGGGGCCTTCCCATCGGACGGCCTCATAAGCCGTCCTTTTTCGTTCAGGATCCTCTCGGCGTCCACGCTCGAGATGACATCCTTCAGCGTGCCGCACCCGAGCCTGCTCATCTCGCAGGCATCAATCGGGTCGATGCCGGTTGCATAGACTACGGCACTCACGTTCCTTGTGAGGTTCTTCGCGCGATCCTCGTAATCGACCGCGTGCGTGGGACAGACAGATGCGCACTTGTCGCACTTGACCTTCTTGAAATGTAGGCACTTGGACCTATCGATCCAGTGCAGTCTCGGCTGGCCGCTTCCGGTCGGAGGGAATATCGCCTTTCCCTCGACTGGGCAGACCGCCACGCACTTGCCGCAGCCGATGCAGTCGTCCGTCACGTATCTAGGGGAGGTCTTGATCTTGACGGAGTATCCATGGTCGGCCTTTGTGGCGGAGGCTACCTCAGAAAGAAGGAGCACTTCGGCGTTGGGCTCTCTCAGTATCTCGCCTGCGCGGTCCATGGCGAAGCACACTCCGCAGTTCCTGCACTCTACCAGACCCTTGCAGGTGAGCTCTCGGGCCATCCCGCCCAGTGATTCCTTCCGCTCGACAAGGACGACTTCTGTTCCCCTGTCGACGAGGGTCTTCGCAGCGGTCAGTCCCGCTGGCCCCCCTCCTACTATCAGGACTTGGTTCATTTCAACCCCCCTTGGTGAACGGCTCATCGGTTGTCCCCCCTGTCCAGTGGGGACATGCTGTGGTAACCTGGAACGCTGATGGGGAGATAAAAGCCCTCCCCGTTGGGATTTGTATTAAGGGGTTTTGGCGCCTCCGGAACTCAATGTCCGGAGGTTCTCGGCGTGCTTAGTTCAGTCCGGTGATGTAGCCCTTGTCGTCGATGTTTATCTTCTCGGCGACTGGTTCGACCGGCAGGCCCGGCATCGTCGACATCTCGCCCGTGATCGGGACGATGAATCCTGCACCTGCAGACAGCCTGACCTCTCTCACGGTTAGCGACCAGCCCTTGGGCGCGCCCTTCTTCTTTGGGTCGTCGGTGAGCGACAGCTGGGTCTTTGCCATGCAGAGCGGGAGCTTGTCGTTCCCGTTCTTCTCGATGGTTGCGATGTTCTGAGATGCGGTCCCGACATATACGACTCCGTCCGCCCCGTAGATCTCCTTCGCAATGATCTCGATCTTCTTCTTGATCGGGAGCTTCTCGTCGTACAGGTAGTGGAAGTTGGACTTCTCCTTCTCCAGGCACTCGAGTACGGCCTTGGCGAGTTCGATGCCCCCCTTCCCTCCCTCAGCGAACACGCGGGAGTGGGCAGAGCGCACGCCCATCTTGTCGCAGTGCTTCTTGCACAGGTCAAGCTCTGCCTCTGTGTCGGTCGGGAATCTGTTCAACGCCACGACCACTGGCACGCCGAACTTGTGCATGTTCTCTATGTGCTTGTCCAGGTTGGCGAAGCCCTTCTCGAGGTACTCGAGGTGCTTCTTCTCCTCTTCCTTCGCCGGAGCGTTCTTCTTGAGAAGCGCATCTAGCTCGTCCTCGGTCATGTCGCCGTGCATCTTGAGCGCCCTAACGCTCGAGACGAGGACTGCCACATCGGGCTTGAGGTTCGCGGTCCTGCAAACTATGTCGTAGAACTTCTCTCCACCCAGGTCGGCTGCGAAGCCGCCCTCGGTGATCACGTAGTCGGCCATCTTGAGCGCGTACTTCGTGGCGATGATCGAGCTGTTGCCGTGGGCTATGTTGGCGAACGGAGCGCCGTGGACGAACGCCGGCTGGCCCTCGAGGGTCTGAACCAGGTTGGGCATCATCGCGTCCTTGAGCAATAGACACATCGAGCCGATGCCCTTCAGCTTGTCAGCAGTGACCGGCTTGTTGTCGTATGTGTATCCAACCACGATCCTCGACAGCCTCGCCCTCAGGTCGGCCATGTCTTTCGATAGAGCCATGATGGCCATGATCTCGGATGCGACTGTAATATCGAACCCGCTCTCGTGTGGGATGCCGCCGTCCTTCCTGCCGCCGAGCCCGACAACGATCTTCCTGAGCTCCCTGGCGTTCATGTCCATGACCTTTCTCAGGACGATCCTGGTCGGGTCTATCTGGAGCGTGTTCCTCTTGCCTATGTGGTTCTCGAGGAGCACCGACAGAAGGTTGTGGGCCGTGCCCACTGCATGTATGTCGCCCGTGAAGTGGAGGTCGATGTCCCACATGGGGTATATCTGGGAGTTACCGCCACCGGTGGCGCCTCCCTTGATGCCGAAGGTCGGCCCTAGCGAGGGCTGCCTCAGGGACAGCATGACCTTCTTGCCCAATACTCCGAAGGCCTGGCACATGCCTATGGATGTGACCGTCTTTCCCTCCCCCGCCTTTGTTGCCGTTATTGCAGTCACGAAGATCAGCTTGCCATCCTTGTTCTTATCGAACTTCTTCAGGACGTCCAACGGGACCTTGGCCTTGTATTTCCCATAGAATTCAAGGTCGTCGCGGGAGAGACCTACCTTCTCCGCGATCTTCTCGATGTGCTGGACCTTCGCTGCCTGCGCAATCTCAATATCTGGTTTCATGGCCATTCCAAACCCTCTCTTGGAGGGGGTAGCGTACACACCTAAAAAGCTTTTTCGAAATTTCGACGAATATCGCAGCGTTTGATGCAATAGATTCGTTTGTCGAGGAGAACGTGGACAGTTCTCGTCATGGAGCCATGCTTTCAGGCCCGTTGCCGGGAATCGGGCCCATCGAGGAATGAAAACGCTATCGATTTTCGCTCACCCATCTCTTCGAGGAAGGCAATTTGCCAAGAATCCTTAAGTACGGAATCTGCATCCCGTTTTCAGGTGGTCACATGGTCGCCCAAATCATAAGCGGCAACGAAGTCGCCAAGAGCATCAGGATCGAGATAAAGGCGGAGGTCGCCAAGATGAAGGCCAAGGGCATCGAGCCAGGCCTTGTAGTGATTATCGTCGGAGAGGATGCCGCATCCCAGGTCTATGTCAGGAAGAAGGGCGAAGCGTGCAACGAGCTGGGCATCTGTTCCGAGACGATCAGGCTCCCTGCAACCACCAAAGAGGACGAGCTTCTGAACCTCATTGACAAATACAACAAGGACCCGAAGTTCGACGGCATACTAGTGCAGCTCCCGCTCCCGAAGCACATCAGTGAGGAGAAGGTCCTGGTGAGGATCGACCCGGGCAAAGATGTCGATGGCTTCCACCCGATTAACGTCGGCAAGATGGTCGTCGGAAGCGACTGCTACCTGCCCTGCACCCCGCACGGCATCCAGGAGCTTCTCGTTAGGAGCGGGAACGACCCCGCAGGAAAGCATGTGGTCGTGCTCGGCCGAAGCAACATCGTGGGGAAGCCTGTCGCATGCATCCTGATCCAGAAGGCGAAGGGCGCGGATGCGACGGTGACGATCTGCCACTCGAGGACCAAGAACCTCGCGGATATGACAAGGCAGGCGGACATACTCATCGCTGCCATTGGCTCTCCTCAGTTCGTCAAGGCTGACATGGTCAAGGAAGGCGTCGTGGTGATCGATGTCGGCGTCAACAGAATCAACGACCCGACAGCGAAGGGGGGCGCCAGGCTAGTTGGCGATGTCGATTTTGAGGCCGTGAAGGAGAAGGCGAAGGCCATCACGCCGGTCCCGGGCGGGGTCGGTCCGATGACCATAACGATGCTGATGCAGAACACTGTCCATGCGGCCAAGGTCCATCACCACTGGAAGGACTGAAACATGTACTGTATCTAGCGGGTCGAGAACCAGGACTATGAGTCCTGGATCGATTCCCCTTGTTCTCCTTCTCGCTATGCCAATCGTCGTTCATCGAAACGCATTCGTTATTCGTCGTACTGGTACGAGAATCGTCGCCGAATGTGCCCTCAGTGGAAGTTCAACACCCGTGGCGATGTTATGAATCGGCGTGGTCGCAACGAAAAGCATTATACCACCTTCAAGGATGCGGTCGATAGAAACCGAACTGGCCCCTGCTGCGACTCCTATGGGAAGGTCGCATCCGGATTGCGGTCAGGTTTCTTGCAGACTAAGGATTCAGAGACAGCATTGGAAGTGATTGGATGGCTGAGGAGAGCACTGAATTGATACACGGAGATCTTGTCAAGAAGGATCCCGCGAAGCTGCGATTGAAACCGAATCTACAGAACTACGTTGAACTGAGGAAGACCTTCAGGTGGTCGGACGCCGACAAGATGGTCGAGTGGTTCCCTGGCGGCAAGATCAACGCAGCGCACAACGTGATCGACAGACATGCCAAGGGGACGCGAAGGGACAAGACCGCGCTCATATTCGATGAAGGAGACGGCAACTCGCGGATGTTCACCTTCCACCAGCTGTACGTGTTGACTAACAAGTTCGCAAACGTGATGAAAAAGCTCGACATCAAGAGACAGGACAGAGTCTTCTTCTTCCTGCAGAGATCGCCCGAGCTCTATGCCGGCTTTGTCGGAGCGATCAAGGCGGGCGCAATCGCCAGCCCGATGTTCCCTGCCTTCGGCCCGGACGCCATCAGGGACAGGCTCCTCGACAGCGGCGCAGTGGCCATCGTCACCGACTCCGAGCTCAAGAAGAGGGTCTACGAGGTCAAGGACCAGCTCCCGGAGCTCAAGCACATGATCGTGGTCGGCAAGGATGTCGCCGCAAACGAAATCAGCTGGGAGAAGGAGATGGAAGCCGCATCGGACGAGTTCGACCCTGTCCCGATGGACCCGGAGGAGTTCATGTACATGCTTTACACATCAGGTACGACCGGCAAGCCGAAGGGCGTGGTGCACGCTCACAAGGCCATTGTGCAGGCAACCCTATCGACCAGATGGGTTCTTGATGTCCATGATGAGGACATCTACTGGTGCACTGCAGACCTGGGCTGGGTGACAGGCGTCGTTTACGGCGTCCTCGGCCCGTGGTCGAACGGCATCACACAGGTCGGCCTCGGTGGAAGGTTCGACCCTGAGAGATGGTACAGGACCATCCAGAGCTACAAGGTCTCGATCTGGTACACCGCCCCGACCGCCGTAAGGATGCTCATGGCGAAGGGCGACGAACTACCGAAGAAGTACGACCTCTCGAGCCTGAGAGCGAACTACTCGGTTGGCGAGCCGCTCAACCCTGAGGGAGTGAGGTGGGCTCTAGACGTCTTCGACCTCAAGCCCTTCCACGACACTTGGTGGCAGACGGAGACCGGCAGCATTCTGATCACCAACTTCCCCGAAATGGACATCAAGCCTGGCTCTATGGGCAAGCCGCTGCCGGGCATCGAGGCTGCAATCGTCGACGAGAACGGCAAGGAGCTGGAGCAGGGGGAGGAGGGCAGCCTGGTTATCAGGCCAGGCTGGCCGTCCATGATGAGACAGATATGGAAGAACCCGACGAAGTACAACGAGTGTTTCAGGAACGGTTGGTACTACACAGGCGACACAGCCCAGATCGACAAGGACGGGTATTTCTGGTATGTCGGGCGCGCGGACGATGTGATCAAGACCGCCGGTGAGAGAGTCGGTCCGTTCGAGGTCGAGAGCGCACTGATCGAACACCCGGCGATTGTAGAGGCCGGGGTCATAGGCAAGCCCGATCAATTGAGGGGCAACATCATCAAGGCATTCATCGTGCTCGCGCCTGGCTACACCGAGACCCCTCAGCTGAAGGAAGACATTCAGAAGTTCGTCAAGACCAAGCTCGCCGGCCACGCATATCCGAGGGAGATTGATTTCGTCAAGAGCCTCCCGAAGACGAGGAGCGGCAAGATAATGCGGAGGCTGCTGAGGGCGAGGGAGCTGGGCCTCCCGATCGGGGATACATCGACGCTGGAGGACTGAGGTGTCGACCTCTGTTTCCCCACAGGAACTCATAGGACACGTGATGACATGACGGACGAGGATCACAACAGGCTGACAGTTCTTGAACACAAAGTCCAGGGGCTCAGGGAGATCCTATCGGTGGTGACTATTGTCGCTTTCACGGTGTTCCTGGGAATACCCATCGTCTCCTCGGTTGTAGGAGTCGGAACGTACTCCGAGTTCTTCGGGGCAGCTTGGAACACGACGCTTCTCTATGGACTGCTGGTTGCCAACACCGTAGGGTATCTGTGGAGCGAACTCTGAGAGGATGGTCACATGGACAAGAAGATTCGCAACACCATCATACTAGTCATCACCGTTTTTGTCTTCGTCGCCATCCAGCAGGGAATCCTCTACGCGGCCGACAAGGGGATAGGGATCGGGAATGTGCTGGTCATCGCCCATGATGCCGACGGGGATGAGCAGTGGAGTCTGGGATTGATACCCGAGCTCAGGACGATGGCGAAGGCTGACGCGATATCCCAGGGTATGAAGATCTGGGCCTCACCAGGTGATTACTCCGGGGACTCGATCATGGGGATAACCGCGGCCATAGCGTCGGTCATGTGGATTGTCTGGCTGGGCATATTCCTCGGGTTCCCTGGTAATATCAAGCTGAAGAAGGAGAGGGTTCTCGGGCTCGCTGGACTCACTCTGCTCGTGGTCATGCTGAACCTCGTGTTCCTCAGGGCGATCGCCGATGCGACGACGTCTGGATCCGTTGTCAGGAACACGGCGGGGCATCTCTCTCTCGCTCTGAACAACACTGGAATATTCATGGCTATCCTGTTGCACAGGCTAGGCGTGGGAGTGAAGGACCCGGCGATGCCGATGATGCCGGCCCTCGGCGCAACAAGGTGCGACAGTGCTCATGGCAATTTCTACAGGAAGTTCTACGGCGTCATGGCGATCCTCATCGCGGCGGCGCTCATCGAGATCGTCTTCCAATTCGCAGATGCGGCTATTCCCGAGGTTGCCGTGGACGCCTCCGTATGGCTGATATGGGGCGTGATCTTCATCGGTCACTTCGGGACATTCCCGAGCGACTGGCGCATGGGCAAGCGGCCCAAGGGGATCGCCTTGATGCTGGTGCTCACGGTTCTCACCATCGTTGGCTTCTACGCAATGCAGGTGGCCACGGGTGAGAGCATAGGCAGCGGGGTCTTGGAGACGAGATTGGCGAACGCGGGCTTGAGCGAGAACGCCGGACTCAGCCTGATGTTGTCGTGTTGGCTCGTCTTCTGGACGATCGCAGTCGGAGCCGCGGGATACTGCGACCCGGGCCAGTGCAGACCGGCCGAGACGAAAGCCTGAGTCCTTCGGGCAGGGAGCTCCCTGCTCGGTTCAATCATTTTCCATGAGAGCATCTCCGCCTGCGACCAGTCCATGTAGGTCACTCCGCAAAGATTACCTATCGCCAGAGCCGTTTCCACCTCGCGCAGGTGATTGTCGCGACGGGAGAGAGATTCTCTGCTGCCATTACGAAGGCCTTCGGCGAGCTTAGCGCCAGGGATATTGAGTTGGTGGCCTCGAATTCTGGCGGAGTTGTTTCAGGCACGGAACTGCGGATCGCGGTCTTGGACAGAACCGCTCTTGTGGACACCGATGTTGGGACCGTGAGGTGGGACGACGGGACCGAGCCGGAGGACACCCTCAAGGTGATACTGCTTCACTATCTCTTGGGAGCCGACGGCAGAATCGACGGCGAGTGGATGTCATTCCGGGAGTTCGAGAGCGGCAATCTCTACTACTCAGTCTTCCACGGAAGGGCGCTGGTCCAGTTGATCTCAGCGTTTGGATCGGACCCGGCCCGGCTGGTCGCCGCTTCGGTCAAGCTGGGCGGCACGAGAGTGGAGCGGGGCGATGCATCCTTCGACTTTCTGTTCTTTCCCCACCTCAAGATGAACATCACGATATGGAAGGGTGACGACGAGGTCCCCGCATCGGCAAACATATTGTTCGATGCCGCTGCCGGCAGGATCCTTGGCGCTGAAGACCTTGCGCATCTCGCAGAAGATATCGCCGAGACGCTCGAACGCATGGCTAGGTGAGAACGACTAGGCCTTGGCTACTTTTGCCGCACAGACCTTCAGTTCGGGGATGTTGGATATCGGGTCGAGCGCCGCGTTCGTCAACCTGTTCGCCGCCGCCTCGGCATAGTGGAACGGGATGAAGATCGAGCCGAGGATTATTCTGTCGGTGACTCGCGCTTTCAGCGTGATCGAGCCACGCTTGGATGACACCGCCACCCTCTCACCGTCATTGATGCCGAGCCGCTTCGCATCCGAACCGTTGATCTCGACGTACGGCTCAGGGGCCTCCCGCTCGAGCTTGGGCGATCTTCGGGTCATCGTGCCCGTGTGGTACTGGAACAGGTTCCGGCCGGTGGTCAGGATGAACGGATACTCCTCAGACGGCTCCTCCATCGGCGGTGCATGCTCCACTGGTGCAAAGACTCCGAGGCCTTTCGTGAACTTCTGAGTGTGCAGAATCCTGGTCCCCTGGTGCTCCTTCGTCGGACAGGGCCACCGGAGCACCTGCTTGTCTATCCTGCCGAAGTCGATTCCGGCGTATTGGGGAGTCAGGGAAGCCATCTCTGCCATGACCTCTGCAGGGGACGAGAAGTCAAAACCGGGAGAACCCAGCCGCTTGCCCAGGTCGCATGCGATGACCCAATCGGCCCTAGCCTCTCCTGGTGGATCCACAGCCTTCCTGAGCAGTCGTATCGCTCTGTCGGTGGATGTGAACGTGCCATCTTTCTCTGCGTAGCACCCCGCCGGGAGAACCACGTGCGCCTTCTGGGCAGTTTCAGTTGGGAATATGTCGACGACGGCAAGGAACTCGAGCTCCTCGATCGCTTCCTCGAGGTGTCCGAGGTCCGGATCGGAGATCATGACGTTCTCGCCGAAGATGATCATGGCCTTCAACTTGCCAGCCATCGCCTCCTTCATCGCACACGTAAGTGTGAGCCCCGGATTGCCAGGCAGTTGCACGCCCCAGGCCTTCTCGAACTTCGCTTTGGATTCCGGGTCATCTACCCTCTGATATCCCGGGAAGAGGTTGGGAAGACCACCAGCATCACAAGCTCCCTGGACATTGCACTGTCCTCTGAGGGGGTTGAGTCCGGTGGACTCCTTACCGATATGGCCGGTCACCATCGCGAGGTTTGCCATGGCCTTCACAAGGTTCGTACCGTTGCTGTGCTGTGTGATGCCCATCGCGTATGCGATCATGGCCTTCTCGGTCTTGGCGTACAAGCGCGCGGCCTCGACCAGCTTCTCCCTAGGTATGCCGGTCGTCGCCTCGACCTTCTCGGCTGTGTAGTCCTTCACGACCTCCTTCAGCTCATCGAAGGCCGTCGTCCTCTGCTTGACGAATTCCTCGTTGACGAGGCCCTCGTCGATGATGATCTTGATCATGCCGTTTATCCACGAGATGTCCGTGCCCGGTCTCTGATGCAGAGAAAGATGGGATATCCTTGACAATGGAGTCTCCCTTGGATCGACGACGATTATCTTCGCGCCCTTGTCCAGCGCTCTCAACATCCTAGCACCGATCATCGGGTGGGCTTCGAGCGTGTTTGAGCCAGTGATCAGAATGCATTCGGCATTGTCGAACTCCGGGATGGTGTTCGTCATCGCGCCGCTTCCGAAAGAGTAGAGCAGTCCAGAGACGGTAGATGCGTGGCAGAGCCTCGCGCAGTGATCCACATTGTTGGTGCCCAGAGCCGCACGCGCGAGTTTCTGGATCAGATAGTTCTCCTCGTTGGTGCACTTCGCAGAGGCAAGAACGGCGATCGAATCCGGGCCGAATTTCTCCCTGATTCTCGTGACCTCCTTCACGATCCTGTCCATGGCCTGCTCCCAGGTGACCTGCTTGAGCTGCCCACCCTCTCGGATCATCGGGTGCTTGAGCCTGTCAGGGTGCTGGACGAAGGCGTGTGCGTTGTATCCCTTTATGCAAAGCCTCCCGAGACTTATCTCATCAGTCTTGCATGGGACGACGCCCACTAGCCTGCCATCGGCGACCTGCAGGAAGAAGTTGCAACCGGTGCCGCAGTACGGGCAGGTGGTCAGCACGTGCTTAACACTCATCGCACTCATCCTCCAAAGTCTCTCCCTCGAGAGTCGTGTTCAGCGGGCTGACGGCCTTCGGATCTCCGGGAACATAGCCGTAGACCTCCTTCATGTCTTTGGCCAGCATCTTTCTCAGGGTCAGCAGAGGTATCTCCGCCGGGCAGGAGCGCTCGCACTCGCCGCACTCGATGCACTTATCGATCATGTGGTACGACCTGATCATGTGGAACGAAAGGCCCGGGGGTATGCTCTGCTCGGGGACGAATGTCCTCTCCTCGAGAACGCAGTCGTCGCAGAAGCAGACCGGGCAGTTATGCGTGCACGCGAAGCACTTGTTACACTTTCTGAACTGCTTGACCCAGAACTTCAGCCTCTCCTCTGGGGACAGCTTTGCCAGTCTCTCTGACAGATCGTCCTTCGGCACAGGCTCGTTCGGCTCGCCGATGTCGACCTTGCTGGGGACGGGGTCGCTGCACCTGCACTTCGCTATCTGCTCCTTGCTGCACGCCAGTCCTATCTTGATTATCCGCTTCTCGTCGATGTAGTTGCGCTTCGTGAGTTCCGCAAGTGCCTTCTCGTCGCACCTGCGCGTGATGACCGCTATTTTGCCCTTCGGCACCCATGAGTAGATAGTCTCCAGTATAGTGATCAGCTGATAGGGGATGTCGACCCTGATCTCACCGACATCCTCACCCTTGGAAATGAGCGCAGGAGCGACATTCCCGTGCTCCTCCCTCATCATCAGGAGGTGGTCTGCGCCGCGCTCGTCGAAGGCGACCTTTGCCAGTCTCCTGCCGAGTTCGCTCAGAACTTCACCTCCCTCAACGGATTGGGCCCGAGCTTCTGGATATCCTGGACAAAATCGGTTATGACCTTCTGGAACTTCTCGCCCTCGGCCGCGCTGACCCAATCCAGTTTCATCCTCTTCTCGTCGATCCCGGTCTCCTTCAGGACCTTCTGGACCAGGGGCATCCGCTTCGCCGTCCTGTGGTTGCCGGTCATGTAGTGACAGTCGCCTATGTGGCAGCCCAGTACGAGAACGCCGTCGATGCCCTGCGACAGGGCTTTTATGACGTATTCCGGCTTCACGCTCGCGCTGCACATGACCCTGATGACATGGACGTTGGGCGGCATCTGGAGCCGGCTGACGCCCGCCAGGTCGGCCCCAGCGTACGAGCACCAGTTGCAGCAGAATGCGAGTATGGTCGGCCTGAAGTCCGTCATGGCGTCTCCTCCATCGCGCTCTTGACGAGCGCGTCGATCATGGCGCCCAGCTGCCTGGTCGTGAACCCTCTCTGTTGCATCGCGTCGTTCGGGCACGCGGCCACACAGGTTCCGCAGCCCTTGCACTGGGTCTCGTTGACCTTGGCATAGCGTCTGCCCTCGGATTCCACGATCTCAATCGCCTCGTACGGGCACGCGATCACGCAGTTCCCGCACGCGGCGCATTTGTCCGGGTCGGACTGCGCCGTGATGGCCTCGATCACGACCTTGCCCCTTCTGATGGGTATGGCAGCTTTCGCGGCGGCCGCCATCCCCTGTGATATGCACTCGCTCACGCTGCCTGGCCACCGGGCCGCCCCGCAGACGAAGATGCCGTCCGTGGCGAACTCCACAGGCCTCAGCTTCACGTGAGCCTCGAGGAAGAACCCGAACTTGTCTAGCGGGACCTTCAGGAGCTTCCCCACATCGCGCGAGTCTTCGCGTGCCACCATGGGCGACGCGAGAACGACGAGGTCGGCATCGACATCGATGTCCTCGTCCAGGGTCTCGTCGAACACCTTCACGACAGTGCCATTCTGGGTGCGTGAGACCTTCGCCGGCCTGTCCAAGCCGTACCTCATGAACCTGACCCCCTTCTCGGACGCGAGCCTGTACATGTGCTCCGAGGCCGTGCCGGAGCTCATGATGTCTCTGTGCAGGATGGACACGGTAGCATCCGGTGACGCCTCGAGCACCCTAAGCGCGTTCTTGAGAGAAGTGTTGCAGCAGACGCGGGAGCAGTACTCCCTTCCGGGTTGCCGGCTCCCGACGCACTGTATGAACACCACGCGCTTCGGCTTCTCCCCCTTCGCCAGTCTCTTCTCGAGGTCCAGCTGGGTGATTACTCCGGGCACGGTGCCGTAGCTGTACTCCCCCTCCGGGGTCCACTCCTTCGCTCCCGTGGCGACTATGATTGCTCCCGCGGGGATCTTCTCCGTCTTTCCGGCCTTGTCGACCGTCACCTCGAAGTTGCCGACGAACCCCTTCACATCGGTGACCTTCGATGACATGTGGACATGGGCCTTCGGAGAGGCCTTGAGCTCCTTGGTGAGCATGTCCAAGAGCTCCTCGCTCCTCCTGAACTCCGGGCCCACGACCTCGATGTCCGCCAGGTTTCCACCCAGCCTTGACTCAGCCTCGATCAAGTGGGTGTCGATGTTCTGGGCGACGAGGGAGGCCGCGGCCGTGAGGCCTGCTATGCCTCCTCCGATGACGACCGCTGTCGGTATGACGTTCGACTCGCCCTCCTTCTGGGGCTCGAGCAACGCGGCCTTGGCCACACCCATCGCCACGAGCTTCTTGGCCTTCTCGGTGGCGGACTTCGGCTCCTTGGCGTGTATCCAAGAAACATGCTCCCTTATGTTGACGAATTCGAACTGGTACTTGTTGATCCCTGCCAGCTCCACGGTCTTCCTGAAGAGCGGCTCGTGGGTCCTCGGCGTGCACGCCGCGACGACGACCCTGTCCAGCTTGTTCTTCTCGATGCTCTTCTTGATGGAGCCAAGGCCCTCCTCCGAGCACGAGTACAGGTTGTGATCGGCCACGACGACTTCAGGGAGTGTCTTGGCGAACTCCGCGACTTCCTCGACGTTCACGGTCGATGCTATGTTGTGGCCGCAATGGCAGATGAATACTCCGATCCTGGCCATCCCTAGGCACCTCCTTCCAGGAGCTCGGCGACCCTGGCCGCGACGCCCGAGGCCTGGGCGACGGAGTCGGGGATGTCCATGGGAGCACCCGCGAATCCACAGATAAGGATGCCTTTCATGCTCGAATCGACCGGGTGCCTGAGGCTAGGTGTCCTAAGGAACCTGTCATCATCGAGCTCGATCCTCAGTAGCTTGGCCAGGTCGGGCGCGCCGCTGGACGGAACGAGTGCAGGGCAGAGCACCAGCATGTCGAACTCCTCAGTGACCTGCTCCCCAGCCAATCCCCTGGTCTCGTAGGTGACGAGCACTCCGGATCCATCGTTCGCGGGTTGGACCTTCGCGGGCCTCGACCTGATGTATCTCACGCCGTAGTTCTTCTCAGCTCTCTGGACGAATTCCTGGAAGCCCTTCCCAGTAGCGCGCATATCCATGTAGAATATCGTGCTGTTGATGTCCGGGACGTGCTCCCGGACGAGTATCGATTCCTTCGTCGCGTACATGCAGCACACGCTGCTGCAGTACTTGTACATCTTCTCGTCTCTCGAGCCGACGCACTGGACGAATCCTAGCTTCCTCGGCTCTTTGCCGTCCGAAGCTCTGACCAGATGGCCGCCTGTAGGCCCGGACGCTGACAGGATCCTCTCGAGCTGCAGCGATGTAACGACGTCCTTGCAGATGCCCAGGCCGTACTGGGAAAGAACGGTCACATCGGCCAAGTCGAAGCCGGTCGCCACAACCACCGCGGACGCATCCAGCACGACCGTCGAGTCCTTCTGGTCGTACTCTATGGCCCCAGCCTGGCACACCTTCTTGCAAATGCCGCACTTACCGCTCTTGATCATCGTACAGTGCTCGGCGTCTATGGTCACCTTGCGAGGGACCGCCTGTGGGAAAGGGAGGTATATTGCCCTCCTTTTGGACAGCTTCTCCTCGAACTCGTTCGGGACCTTGACGGGGCACTTGGCCACGCAGTCCCCGCAGCCGGTGCACTTGGAGATGTTGACGAATCTCGCTTTCTCCTTGATCGTGACCTTCAGTTTCGGGAATTCGCCGCTTATCCCCACGACCTCTGAGTATACGTGAAGCTTGACGTTCTCGTGACCAGCGCACATGATCATCTTCGGAGACAGGATGCACAACGAGCAGTCGTTTGTGGGGAATGTCTTGTCCAGCTGGGCCATCCTCCCGCCGATCGACGGCGACCTTTCTACGAGATGCACCTCGTATCCCATGTCCGCGAGGTCCAGCGATGCCTGTATGCCGGCGATCCCTCCTCCTATCACCACGACCTTCTTGGACATGATTAGACCTCTGCTGCTCTGGCCAGTATATGAATGGGACGCACCCACGCGATATATCATTTCCGCAATACCGCTGTAACGTTGTTTCCGACCAATCCTTCCGGCGGCCGGTTCTCAAAGGGGTAAGCAAGTCCTCTTGATAAGAATTGCCGTCGTGCAGGGCTCCATTCAGGACACCGGAGTCGGCCCGCCACGCTCACGCCAAAGCTTTTAACAGGTTCAGACATAACCCGTTCCCAGGAATTCATCATGCTGAAGGAGTGCACGGACCACGGGTATTTTAGGGCGGAGATATGCCCTGTCTGTGGCGACGAGGGAAAGTTCCTGATGGACACAGATGAGCTGGACAGGCTCAGCAGGACCCTGGCTGGCGTCCTGAGGCACTTCCCAGAGCGGTTCGACCTCAAGATGGACAGTCACGGGTTCGTCAGCCTGAGGGACTTCGTGAACGCCGTTCAGACGAAGCAGCGCAGGTTCCACTGGGTCAGGCCGCATCACATCATCGCTATCATCGAGACTGACAACAAGGGTAGGTACGAGCACCGGGACGGGATGATCCGGGCAACATATGCGCATTCGTTCGCGGTCGATCTCGACCTGCCATCCGGTGGAACCCCGGACAAGCTGTATTACCCGACCACCGGTGAAGAGGTGGACATCGTGCTCGAAGTCGGCTTGAAGCCTTCGGACCGAAAGATGGTCCACTTGAGCAGAGGCATCGGGGATGCGGTGAACGCGGGAAGGGTCAGGACTCCCGACCCGATAATCCTCGAGGTCGACTCGAGGGCCGCCACAGAGGACGGGATAGTCATCCAGAAGGCCGGCAAGACGGTCTACCTGACGACCGATATCCCCCCGAAATACCTGTCAAAGATAGAAGTTGACCTCTCCGAGTTCCCGCCTGAGAGGCCGAAGGACGACAAGCCCGAGGAGAAGGTGGAGATGGAAGGGAGCGAGGAAGAGGACAAACCGGTCGAGCAGGAGCTCCCTCCGGACGAGTGAGCCAGCGCACATTCGGCCGCCCCGGCTAAGCTCTTAATATCCTCATGACGACCTTCTGTGTCGATATGTTCCAGAGGGCCGACCACATCGCCGCAGAGGAGATTGAGGACAAGTTCCCGCTACACGTTGTAGATTTCCATTGGGACGATTTCACACCCCACATGGAGTGCTATGATCTGTCCTCTGGGCAGGTGTCGGAGTTCGACCTCGACGACGTCAGGTTCTCCGCCAGCAAGCGGAAAGTCTGCGTCGGCTACTGGGACGGTGAGGAGTATGTCAGATGCCCGAACCATGCACAGGTCACCCGGTTCGACCAGTGCCCTCAGTGTGCTGGTGAATTCTTCATCCCGTTCCAGGAGTGCATCTTCGAACCTGAATGCGATGGAGAGAAGTGCGATTGGGAGTTCTGCAAGAGAGAGCATGTGGTCTACATTGCCTTCTTTCATACACGTATGAAGATAGGTATGAGTTCGACTAGAAGGGTTGAGGAGAGACTGGTCGAGCAGGGCGCAGACGCGTTCTCCATCATAGGCACGTTCGGCTCCCGCAAGAAGGCGAGGAAAGCCGAGAAGGACATCTCCGGCAGATTGAAGATCCCGCAGTTCCACAGGCAGCAGGTCCTGCTGGACAACCTGGCAAGACAAGTTGATTCAGCCGGCATCGAGGGAAGGTCTGAGGCGCTGTCAATCACACTTGGTGAGGCATATCACCTTGAACCGGAACCACTCAGATGGCTGAAGGACTATCCGATCGACCTGCCCCTCAGAGAACCGCCGAAGCTGATGCAGTCCTGGGGCAGGCATGCGGGAGACCTAGTCGGCATGAAGGGCAAGTGGCTGATTTTCGAGTCAGAGGGGTTGAAGGCAATCAGCCTACCAGACCTGCCTGCGAGGTTCCTCTCCAGGGAGCTTCTGTGACCACAGCGGTCCTTCAAAACACAGAAATACGTATCCAGCCTTGATGGGTTATGGTGGCTTGATTGAAGATAACATGGCTCGGTCATTCAGCATTCTTGATAGAGGGCAGGAACAAGGTTCTCATAGATCCGTTCTTTACGGGCAACCCGAAGGCTGCAGTATCTGCGGACAAGGTCAAGTGCGACATCATATGCGTCACCCACGGTCACGGAGACCATCTCGGGGACGCAGTTGAGATTGCGAGGCGCACAGGAGCCACGATTGCGTCCATAGTCGAGATGGCGAACTACGTCGAGAGGACCGGCGTGAAGAGCGTCGGGTTCAACCTGGGCGGCACAGCGAAGGTACTGGACACCAGCATCACGATGGTCCCAGCGTTTCACTCGTCCTCGATAGGCGCGCCCGGTCTCGAGTTCTCTGCGGCGATGCCCGTGGGCATGGTCATCGATTCCGGAAAGGTCGTCTACCACGCGGGCGACACGTGCGTCTTCGGGGACATGAAGCTCATACGCGAGCTGTACAGACCTGAGGTGGCGATGCTTCCCATCGGTGGGTTCTACACGATGGATCCCAAGCAGGCCGCGATGGCCACCGAGCTGATCAACCCGAAGATAGTGATACCCATGCACTATGGCACTTGGCCTCCGATCGAGCAGGATCCGAAGGAGTTCGAGAGGCTCGTGAAGAAGTCGTCCAAGGCGAAGGTGGTCATTCTGAAGCCAGGTGAATCGCTGGAAGTCTGATCCAAGATGACCGCGAAACTCAACCCGGACGAGATCAGGCAGCGGCACGGGCCCATGTTCTCGAAGCGATTCATTACCATGGTCGACGAGCGAACGGGCAGGGCAAAGATATTCGAGGAGTGCTGCGCCCAGGGGCCGGTCGAATGGGACGCCGTCAACAGGCTCAGGGCACGAGGGGTCGTGGAACATGTTGAGGTCCTCGGTACCACATTGATCATGGACGCTAGGATAGGAGAGGGCGAGGTCCGGTTCGGTCCAGCGACCAACAGCACTGGCGGCCAGGCCTTGAAATCGCTTTTCGTCAAGGACGGAAAGGTGGAAACCACATGGATCGGCCTTGCTGGTGCAAGCGTCGGGGTCGGCGCCTGTCTTCCCCAGGCTGAAGGCGTCGAGAAGACCGAGTTCTTGAGCGACGAGCTCGTGGGCGGAAGCAGGAAGGTGGAGGTGAGGATCACCACACCGGTCCAGAGGAGACTGATCATCGGGATAGACGACACCGATACGAAGGATGAAGGCGCGACATGGGTCTTGGGGCTCAACATGGGCCGGAAGATGCCCTATGGGGTGTTCTTGTCGCACAAGATAATCCAGCTCAACCCGCACGCGCCCCAGAAGACGACGAACTGCGCGTCAACAGGCGTCGGGTTCGCGATGAAGCCGGAAGAAATCAAGAAGGCGGTCAGCTGGGCCAAGGAGTTCGTGGAGAAGAACACTCTCTCGGACCAGACTTCGATGGCAGTCTACGAGGGCCTGGAGGTCCCGAGGAAGCTCGTGAGATTTGGTGCTGATGCCAAGGAGATCATACTAGCCATACATGATGCCGATCATACCGCGAAGGAGAACGGCGTGCACATACACGAGATAACAGGCAGGAGAGGTGCCATTGGAGCTGTAGCCGCCATAGGATGCTTCGACCTGGGCCTGTACAGCGCTGGCCTGCCTGAGGATTTCCGCCACGCCTAGTTTTAAGTGCATTTTGCGCATTTGGTTGCCCTGACGGTCAATCACAATGACATCCGATCTCTCAAGGGCGATCTCCACAACCGCCTACAACACCTATGAGAAGCGGCTCATGAAGGAGGTCCTGGCCTTGCCCGTTCCGCACCATGTCGCCATCATCATGGACGGGAACAGGCGCTACGCCAAGGAGTTCGGGCTGCTCGTGTCCGAGGGACACGAGAAGGGCAGGGAGAAGCTCGAGAGCATACTCGAGTGGTGCATGGAGCTCGGCGTCAGGATACTCACCGTCTACGCCTTCTCTACGGAGAACGTCGGCCGGGACAGGGACGAGGTCGAGGAACTGATGCGCCTGTTCGTCCAGAACTTCCGCAATCTGGCAGAGGATAAGAGAGTGCACAAGTACAAGATAAGGGTCAAGGTTCTGGGCCAGAAGGACCTTCTCCCGAAAGACCTCAGGGAAGCTATCGAGTACGCCGAGGAACAGACAAAGAACTACAACGAGTACTTCTTCAACATCGCTGTTGGCTACGGCGGCCGCGAGGAAATCGTCCACGCCATCAAGAAAGTCGCTGAGGCGGTCAAGGACGGAAAGATGAAGGTAGACGATATCACCGAGAAGACTTTCACCGAGTTCCTGTATACAAAGGACATGCCCGACCCCGACCTCGTCCTCAGGACATCGGGCGAAGAGCGGATATCCAACTTCCTCCTTTGGCAGCTGGCATATTCGGAGCTCTACTTCTCGGACGTGTACTGGCCCGGCTTCAGGAAGATCGATTTCCTGAGGGCCGTGAGGTCGTACCAGCTCAGGAAGCGCCGGTTCGGCACTTGACGGCAATTCGGCGCTGTCTTAATTGCCAATCGTCAGGTTTTGGCTCTGTTCGATACGAAGTTATGCCTTCTTCACCTGTTTTTTGTGTGGATTCCGTTACCTTGAAGTATGCCTTGCCTATTGCAGGGGCGGGTATCATCAATGACATCCGCGCCTCCGGAAGAGCACCCGTGCGAGATATACGAGAGATGGAAGGGCCTAGACCTCAAGATGCTCCCCATCGACAGGACCGACATCAGGATACTCTGCGAGCTGAGGGAGAACGCCCGCATGAGTAACTCGGAGATCGCCAAGAAGCTGAGCGTAACGGAGGCGACGGTCAGGCGGAGGATCAAGAACCTGATCGAGAAGGGAATCATCCTCAGATTCTCCATACACATCGACTACAGGCTTATCGAGAACACGGTCAAGGCATACATCCATGTCAAGACCGTCACGGACAAGCTCGACAAGGTCGTGCAGCATCTCACGAACCACAACAGGGTGGTCGCAGTCTACAGGGTCACGGGCGAGTACGACCTTCTCGTTGTAGCGCTCTTCGTAGGCATGACCGAGCTGCAGGAGTTCATAGACACCTTCCTGAAGACGGACGGGATCAAGGAGACGGACACGCAGATCGTCATGAGCGCACACAAGGGTGTGCCGTGGACGGGCATCTGAGTCTTAGAGCTCCGAATGAATGCAATACGGGCATCGCCATCATCCCAGAGGGACCTTTGTGAACATCGAAACTAGAGGGCTCATCCTCCGTGGATTGGGACTTAAGGACGCTAGCTTTCTGGTAGAGCTGGTAAACGACCCAGAGACCAGGGAAGTCATGGGCGCGTACGATCTGGTCTTTCCGGTCTCTGTCGATTCTGAAGAGAAGTGGATCTCGAAGGTTTCGGAGAGGACCGATGAGGCCCACATGATCATCACCACTCGGAAGGGTGGCAGGGCGATCGGCATCCTGTCTCTCAAGGATATGAGCAACAAGAATGCATCCGCCCATCTATCCATCATCCTCGAGAGGAAGAGCTGGGACAAAGGGCTCGGCACGGAGGCCGTGACAGGAGTCCTCGATTTCCTATTCAGCAGGAAGAACACGCATCGTGTCTGGCTCAGGGTCGACCGGAGGAACGCGAGGGCTATCAGGTGCTACGAGAAGTGCAGGTTCTCGATGGACGGCGTCCTCCGAGAGGATCATTTCGCGGCCGGCGCGTGGCAAGATTCGCTCATCATGTCCATCCTTGCGGATGAGTTCAGGAGACGCTCCCGATGATAAGAGGCACGAAAATCAATCTTGTCGCCGTGAGCGAGAAGTATCTCAAGGAGTATGTCCGCTGGATCAACGACCCTGCGGCCACTGACATGCTCGGCGTTCTTCTCTTCCCCATGTCAACGGAGCAGGAGCGCAAATGGGTCGACGGTGCCATCGCCGAGAAGGACTTCGAGAAACCATTCACGATTTTGACTAAGGACGGCAAGCCGCTCGGCAATTGCGGGTTCAACAGGATCGACTATGTGAACAGATACGCGGTCCTGGGCATTCTCATCGGGGAGGTCGACTTCTGGGACAAGGGATATGGAACCGACGCCATTCGGACGCTCCTCAGGTTCGCCTTCCAGGAGCTGGGGATGCACAAGGTCTGTCTGAACGTAGACTCTGTCAACGACCGCGCGATCGCATGCTACAAGAAGTGCGGTTTCGTACAGGAGGGACGGTTCAGGGAGCACCAGTTCCACCACGGAAAGTACGTAGACAGCCTGTCGATGGCAGTCCTTGCCGAGGATTGGTTAAGAGAGAACGGCAAGCCCAGGCGGGATAAGAAGGGTCCGAAGAAGTGACCTACGCTGCCTGAAGAGCTATCTGGACGACATCCATCGTCTTGATGTCCAGACCCGCCTTTTTCGCGCCTGCATTCAGGTTCACCTGGCAGAACGGACACGATGTGGCGATGACCTCCGCCCCTGCCTTGACGAACTGCTTCACGCGCTCCGCGGCGATGTCCTCGGCCATGTCATTGAAGGCCGACTTGAACCCACCACCCGCGCCGCAGCATTGGGCGTCCTCTTTCTCTTCCCTGATCTGGATGAGCTCCAGCCCTGGAATCGCCTTTAGGATGTTCCTCGGCGCATCGTAGACCTTGGCATGTCTGCCCAGGTGGCACGGGTCGTGGTACGCCACCTTCTTCTTGAACTCTTTGGTGAATTTCAGCTTCCCGTCCTTGATCAGCTTCTCGAGATACTCTGAGATGTGGTACAGCTTGTAGGACGGCTTTCCCGTGAGGCTGGGATAGTCGTTCTTCATCGTGTTGTAGCAGCCCGCGCAGGCAGTGACCATGGCCTTCCAGCCGCGTCTGTCCATCTCCCTGACATTGTGCGGCGCGAGCTCGTCCCGGACGGGTCCTTTCTGGCCAGTCCTCAGCAGTGGGGAGCCGCAGCACCATTCGTCCTCGCCGAGGATGTTGAACTTGACGCCTGCCTTGTCGAGCAGCTTCGCGGTCGCCGCTGCCAAGGGCTGCATCCTGTATGCCTCCGTGCAGCCCGTGAAGAAGACGACATCCGGGTTGGGTGAGAGCTTGATGTCAACTGGCAGCCACGCGGCCCTCTTCTCCTTGGGCTCGTCGTACGGGTTCCGCTTCTGTACCACCCTCTCCTTGATCTTCCTGGAAGCCTCTGGCGGGCTAAATCCCTCTGAGATCAACCATTCCTTGACCTCTTCCCAGAGCTTCGGGAACTCGATCTCGACATGGCAGGTGTGCTCGCACGCGGCGCATGAAGTGCACTGGAACACCCTCTCGACGAACTTAGGCGTTATCTTGGTGCTCCGTCCGAGCAGCCTGTCCATCGGGGTCCGCGCGGCCATCTGCTTGAGGTAGAAGACCTTGCCTCTTGGAGATGAGGACTCCCAGCCAATCACTCCGTGGACCGGACAGACATCCTTGCAGTATCCGCATTGCAGACAGGCGTAGAGGTCCTTCTCAATCTCGTTGATCTTTCTCATGACAGTCACCAAATGATCGTCCAATGCTCCCGGACCTGTCCCATCAGGGTCGGGAGCCGCTTCAGTCCCTTGTCCCGAGTGATGGCTTCAATGATGATAAACCTAGCGAGCTACATCCGTAGTGGTAGTACCTGGCCTACTTGCGTCGGCTACGGGATTTCGCCTTCGGCTTCTTAGGCTCGAGACGAATCTCAACTACCTTGCCCGGCCCGTATCCCTTTAGGCTGCTGAGCATCCCCCGGACGGTGTCGTCAACGATGCTCGACACGAACCTCCCTGCCGCAATCCTTTTGCCGCCCACCAGTATCTGCACGCCAATCTCCGAGAGCTCCTTGCAGTCTTTGAGCACTCTCTTCCCTGCCACGATCGCCCTTGCGAGGCCATCGCAATCCAGACCGCACTTGCCGCAGTCGAGGCCCGGGAGCTTGTCCTTGACCCGCTCGACCGCAACCTCGTTCTCGACATACTTCACTATGTCCCCCAGCTTCGGGTTGGTCAGTACGGTGCCCTTCCTGGGGGTTACATGGCCGATCGCAACCTTCGGGAACGAGCCCTCCTTGAACCCTTCTATGATCAAGACATCGGGCTTGAACTCCGACATGATCATGCACGCGATATCGTCCGCTGGGGTCTTCGAGTGTTTGATCAATGTCGTCTCGGTCTCAGACGAGAACACGACAGGGTCGCTCCCAGCCTTCCAGTGCCTCCAAGTGTCCTTGCCCTCGCAGTCGATGGTCTTGTCGTGGGGCGTGTGCTTCATCGAGGACACTTTGTACCCTTTCTTCACCAGCGCGCGTACCAGCTCCTCCACGAGCATGGTCTTGCCGGAATCCTGGTAGCCGTAGATACCTATGATCATCCTGCCGTCCTCGTGACCGATACCTGTCACCGGGGATAAAAAGAGATTGAGGTTGCTACTTCCGCCTAAGAAGCGAGCCGACCATCCGGGGTATGCTGGAGTATATCGAGTCCTCGCTCCAGTCCAGCTCCTCCTTCTCGCATACTGTCGATTCGTTCAGGGCGGACGCGGCCTCTCTCAACGCCTCCATGTCCTTGTCCGTCGCCGTCCTCTTGCTCACGATCGAATCGATCTTCCGCAACATCTCCTGGGCAGCTACTATCCTGTTCTCCGTCCTCTCCGCGACCTCGGCCGAGATGAGCCCCATCCGCTTCTTGATGGCGTTCATGCCCAGCCCCGATGCGTAGGTGGCGTCGACTATCGCATCCCGGGTCATCCATCCGGTCTCGTAGTTCAGGACGTATTTCCAGCTGGGCATCGTCGCGAGCTTGATGTGGTCTTCGAGGCTGGATGCGAACAGCCTGTAACCAGTCTGCTCCGGATTCTCAAAAGCAATCCCGCCGGGGTCGATGAACGGCGCCAGAGGACTGATGAACGGAAAGAGCCTCTTTCCCTTGAACTTCTCATAGAGCTTCTCGGCGTATCTCACGGTCCCCTCGACGGATTCCTTGGTCTGGGTCGGCAGGCCGATCATGTAGAACATATCGAACCTCCCGCACCCCGCATTGAGGAACGCCTCAGCGGACTTCTCGAGGCCCGCGTTCGTATAGTGCTTCCCCTGAGCCGTTCTCACGCTCTCGTCATGCGTCTCCGGCGACATCTGGACGCTGAAGCTCTCGATGCTGTTCGAGACCTCGGTCGCGAACGCCCCGTCAGCTGGGGCGAAGAGTTCGATCACTACCTCGTTCCTCACCTTCCGTTTCTTGAGCTCCGCCAAGAATCTCGAGGCGTAGCCCATACCTGCCTGGCGGATGTCGCCGACGACGAAGGTGGCGCCCTTGACATAATCCTCGGCCCTCGAGACGTCGTCCGCCAGCAACTCAGGGGATCGGTATGCAGGCTTGCTTCTGCCGAAGTTGCCCTTGAACGACTCGCACGAGCCCGCGCAGTTGACGCAGTTGTGCGTGCACCCCCTGACGGACACGGCGATCGACATCGGGTTGGACTTCCAGTTCTTGTAAGGCAGATGGCCTTCGAGGTCGCGGTACTTGAGGACCTTCCTGATCATCAGACCGTAGTCAATGAGTACATCATCCAGGGTTTCCGGGACGTGCGATAGCGGATTGACCTTGACGCTCTCTCCGCTCCTCCAGGTGAGATTGGGGACTTCAGACGGGTCCTTGCCCGATGAGGTGGCATCCATGAGCATCTCTAGCGGCTTCTCCGTGGAGTCCCCTCGGACCACGAAGTCCACTTCTGGATGATTCCTCAGGAGCTCCTCGTGGTAGTATGTCGCGCTGAACCCCCCCATGATCACGGGCTTGTCGGGATGGTGTCTCTTGACCATCTTCGCGAGCTCGAGCGCCCCCTGGACATGCGGCATCCAGTGGAGGTCTATCCCGAATGCCTTCGTATCGATGGATCTCACGAACCTATCAGGGTCGAACCTCTTTGATGCGAGCATCCTCGTGGCTATGTTGACTATCCTTACCTCGTACCCCTTGGATTCGAGGTGGGATGCTATCGTGGTGAATCCGATCGGATACATCTCGAAGACTGGCGTCGATGGTATCAAGTCGCTGACTGGCCCTAGAAGAAGGGTCCTCTTCCTGAAGTCCATGACGCTCGGGGGATGAAGGAGGATGAGATCGGGCCTGGCCATTGGTCTGGAAAGCCTCGCTCGACATTTAATAACCTGTTAAATTACATCAGGAAGGGTTGCGGACATGGTGCGGGCTCGGGATTCTGCCAATAAGACTATATCCGGAACAAGGAATCTAAGGGTGATAACCATGAAGCTAGCAAGGATACTAGTCGGATGTCTTGCGCTGACAATGCTTCTGTTGGCGGTAGCTGGGAACTCTGCTGCGGGTGTTGACACCATTGGACCTGGGGCCTCGCACACCGAGAAGTTGAAGGTAGATTCGGGAGAACTGGTGGTCTACTGGTGGGCCGCTACTTCGGATCTGCACTTTGTGATGAAGGGCCCGGACGGGACCACGATTGTGGACGTCACGGACGACTCCTACACCTACGACGTCTCCTTGATCGCGACCCAGGGCGGAACTTACACCCTGAAATGGACGAATGACGGCACAACCGCGTCCGTCTTGACCTTCTCCAGCCCGTTGCAGGATCTCGGACACACCTTCGACGTGCTCTTCTGGGGAGTTGTCATTGGCGGAATCATCATAGTTGCCGTGATCGTCCTTGTCGTGGTCCTCTCGCTCACGAAGAAGAGCAGGACGCCCCAGCCGGGAATGACCCCGCAGATATCGGCCCAGTATGTGGCCCAAGTAGCGGCGACGGGCAAGTGCCCGATGTGCGGCATGCCTGTGGATCCTCAGGGGTTGTTCTGCGCGAAGTGCGGTGCCAAGCTGAGATGAGCTAGGCTTCGGTCTAGCGTCGCACATCTGCGATCGATAGATCCGTCGATGAGCCAGAGGGCTCGATTGTCTCCGTGAGATGCCCGTGCGGAAGAATCATTTATCCCATCGGACCATCCTTGAACAAAGTTCGAGCACAGTCGCCGAAACACGACACTGACGGCCTTCAATCGCGACCCATTATTCGATAAACCCTTTATGCAAATGAACACCGCATTATCGACGTTCTGAGGGGTAGATTTCGAAGAGTCGCTCATCTTGAGAGAGATTGCGAGAAGCCTATACTCAGAGACGAGGCGCAGACTCTTTCGTACATCCTTGTTCCTAAGTAGTAGAGATACGCTCCAACGACAATCACCGCAATCCCAAGAAGCATGAGCCACCACGTTGGACCGACGGACTGGTCGTATGGAAGCTCTCTGGACTCTTCGCTTATGGACATCACCGACATGCTGCCAATCAAGAGAGCGAGAATCCCCAGGACTATGAGTATGATCCCCTTGACTTTGAGCCAATTCGTCATTCGAACCCTCTGCCCGAATCGTCTTTCCTCCCCTATTGGCTTTTCTCGGAGAACAAGGCTGGGGCAGAGAGTGGCTCCACGACGTTGATTATATAGCGACCGCTCGTTCCAAGAGTCACCAACTGAGTGTGGCAGGGGGAGGAATTGCGTGAATGCTAGAGTCTTAGTTGTACTGATTGGAGTTGTGCTAGGGTGTCAGGTCCTGATGATTGGAGGGCCGGCTCAGACTACTGCGGCTGACGTGGATTCGCGTCCTGTTTGGGGATATGCGAGCCCCATCGAAACGGAGGAAGCCGGAGATGCCTTGTACCCGAGTATCGTCATGAACGAGGAAGGGTATGGCGTAGCCGTGTGGATACAGTCCGCCGAACCCGAAGGCCTGGTCCATTCCATCTGGGCGAACAGATACTCGACTTCTGAAGGATGGGCAGGTCCGGTGCAGGTCAGCTCCACGGAGGGTTTGGATTGCACAGTGGCGCGAGCGGCCGTCGACCCGCAGGGGAACATCATCGTCGTGTGGACCTCCTTTGGGAACGGGGCCTTCAACATCTGGAGTATCAGGTACTCCGTTGGAGAGGGATGGGGAGTTGCGGAGCCGATCGACCCGAGCCCAACCGTCTCGACTTTGTTGGCTGATGTCGTCTGCGACAGTAACGGAAATGCGTTCGCCTTTTGGCTCGAGTACGGCGCGGTCAAGTCAAGCAGATATGTTGATGGTGTCGGTTGGGGACCCGCGGAAAGCGTAAGCACTCATGGCGGGTACGCGCAACCTGCAAGCTTTGGAGTGGATTCGCACGGCAATGCAATCGCGGTCTGGTATGACGGGGGCGACTATAACTCAGCCATGCATCGCATCTGGTGCAACCGATATGTTGTGGGAGTAGGCTGGGGACTGGACGAGCTACTGATGTCCGCACCGGGTGTGGCCAATCCATCGGTCGTGGTGGACGACGCTGGCAACGCAGTCGCGCTCTGGTTCGAGCCGAAGTCCGATGCCGGCTTTGCCCCTAGAGACGTTTGGTCGAGCAGATTCACCGTCGGCGCGGGCTGGGGCAGCCCTGAGATGATCGAAGGGATCACAAACTACCTCTGGAGCATGAATCTAGCCGGCGATGGATCCGGGAACGCCATTGCTGTGTTTGAGGAGTTGGACACGATAACCACCTCATTTCATCTCTGGACCAAGAAATACTCTCCCTTGACTGGATGGAGTCCAAAGGTGGAGGTCGGAACTTCCGGATTCTCGCCGGCTATTGACATCAACCACGATGGACTAGCTGTATTGATTTGGCTGGAATGGAATCAGGGTACGGTGTCGTCGAGCAGATGCACGCCTCAGACGGATTGGACCCAACCTGAGCTGGTCGGTACGGAGGGGAGCCAAGACCTGTGCATTGCGGTAGATGGCAATGGTAACGCCATCGCTGCTTGGATGTTGTACGACGAGCGGTCCAACATCTATGGCAACGAGTACGGAGTCCCACTCGAGGTCATTAGCGCGACGGTCGCCATCAAACCCGAAGCGTTGAACCCGGGCAGCATGGGCAAGTGGATCACGGCGTACATAGAACTGCCGGAGGGCTTCGAGATCAGCGACGTCGTGGTGGACTCCATTAGGCTCAACGGCCAGTTCCCGGCGACAGGCCCCAGCGATTTCGTGGACTACGACAAGGACAAGGTCAAAGAGTTGATGGTCAAGTTCGACTTGCAGAGTGTATTGCACACGTGCCCTGAGATTGTAGGCAAGACGTTCACGGCCACGATCACCGGCACGTTGACTTCGGGGATTATGTTCGAGGGTTCGGACACCATCACTCTGTTGGCTCCGCGTTCGCGCTGATGCCTTTCTTGCCTTAGGGCCTTCTCCGATGCGAGGCTAGAAGGGAAGAGAGACACCCCGACGATGGAGGCTATGCTCGCACACCTAGATGCACTCTCGATGCCTAGCAGAACCCCGAAGGCGAGAGAGTCTCCCCTATTTCGGGTAGGCCTAAACCCCAAACCCTTTACACTGTTTTGCACTCACGACTATTCAGAATTGTCGGTAGTCAGCTTCATGGACTGAGTAACGACTTTATACATTGTAGCGAATCCCCGGGCAATGCTTGCAGAGGACTATATGGGAGTCGCAGTTTTTGCGATCATAGCCCTTCTGATTCCAACGCTCGTATTCCTCCTCTCGAGATACATCCGGACGGACAAGAACGACCCTCGAGGCATGACAACCTACGAGTGCGGTGAGGTCCCGGTGGGGGACGCTCGGATACAGTTCCATTTCCAGTACTACATGTATGCGATCATCTTCGTGGCATTCGACCTGGTGACTGTCTTTGTTCTCATGTGGGCACTGGTGTTCTCTGACCTGGGTCAGCTTGCGAAGCTCTACATGCTGATATTCCTGGGAATCCTTCTCGTTGGAGTGACGTACGCGCTGAAGAAGGAGGAGATAATCTGGATATGAAGACCGCTCCCAACGATCCATCCATGGGAAATGTCCTCGCGTTCCGGTCAAAGGATTTCCTCAAATGGGCTGACAATGTTCTCGAGGGCATCCTTAGGAGGTCGCCAATAGGGACCGGAGTCGACCTCATCACCAAGGACTTCTTCAACTGGGCCACCAGGAACTCCATATATCCCTTGCACTTCGGCATCATGTGCTGCGCGCTCGAGATGGCCGTCGCATCCGCCCCGAGGTTTGATGCACAGAGGTTCGGTGTCATCTACCGGTCCACGCCGAGGCAGTGCGATGTCCTCCTCGTCAACGGCCCAGTTAGCAAGAAGCTCAAGCCGGCCCTTAGGAGGCTGTACGACCAGATGCCTGGGCCGAAGTGGGTCATAGCGATGGGCGAGTGCGCCATATCTGGTGGGCCTTTCTACAACAGCTACAGCGTCGTGCCAGGCGTCGACCAGTTCATACCGGTCGACATTTACATACCGGGGTGTCCAGCCAGACCAGAGGCGCTCATTGACGGGTTCATCAAATTGCAGAAGATAATCAAAGACAACAAGAAAGGACTGCTGACAGGCAAGTGAATCTCAAGACAATCAAAGGGGAGACTGACATGGGAGAGCGGGGGAAGAGCATTCTGTCGGAGGGCCTTGAGAGAGCCCCCAGCAGAATAGACGAGGTTCCCGAGGAGAGGGTCATCAGAGCGCTCCTTGACAACTTCCCATCGACCGTTACCGACTTCAAGAAGCTCAGGAAGGGCGTCATAAGGGCAAAGATGGAGCGCAGGGAGCTCTACAAGTGCTGCAAGTTCCTCAGAGACCAGCTGGGGTTCGAACACTTGTCCATGATCTCAGCGGTCGAGTACGACAACAGGTTCGAGATCGTCTACCACATATCCTGCTACGGTTCCTGCCTGCTCCTGGAACTCATCACGAGCACGCCCAAGGACGACCCGAGCGTCGACTCCGTCTCCTCCGTCTGGGGAGGGGCCAACTGGCAGGAGCGGGAGTCCTTCGACCTAATGGGCATCAAGTTCAACAACCACCCGAGGCTGGAGCGCATACTGCTCCCCAAGGACTACCTGTACCATCCGCTGAGGAAGGATTTCAAAGGGGGTGACTGAGTGGCCGAGATGTGGATCAACATGGGCCCCCAGCACCCGATGACGCACGGTCTCTGGAACCTCAGGATCAAGGTCGACGGGGAGACGATCACAGACGCAGAGCCGGAGGTCGGGTACCTGCACAGGGGGATAGAGAAGCTCTGCGAGGGCAAGACGTACACTCAGATCATACCTCTCGCCGACAGGCTCTGCTACGGGTCGTCCATGACCTGGAGCCACCTGTACTGCCTCACGGTCGAGGACCTGATGGGCGTCGAGGTGCCCGAGCGCGCGGAGTACATTCGCGTGGCAGCGATCGAGATGCAGAGGATAGCGTCTCACCTGATGTGGCTCGCGGCGTACGCTGTGGACCTCGGGGCTATGGTCGGATTCATCTACACTATGAGGGACAGGGAGGTCTTCATCGACCTTCTCCAGGCGCTGACCGGCTCGAGGCTCACCTACAACTATCCGAGGATAGGCGGGGTGGCGCACGACGTGCCTCCGGACTTCGAAAGGGATTCCTTGCGCGCGTGCGACTACATGGAAAAGAAGCTCGTGGAGTACGAGGACCTGTTCGACGGTTCGAAAATCTTCATGATGAGGAACGTCGGAGTCGGCAAACTGCGCAAGGAGGATGCCATGAACCTCGGGGTCACGGGCCCGCCGCTCAGAGCCTCCGGCGTGAATTACGACCTCAGGAAGGATATGTCATATTCGGTCTACCCTGAACTTGATTTCCAGGCATGCACCCTTCCGGACGGCGACTGCTATGCCAGATACCGAGTCAGGATGGATGAGATGTACGAGAGCTGCAAGATCGTCCGCCAGGCGATACAGAAGATGCCCAAGGGCAAGTGGAGGATTGTGGCTCCCAGGAACGCCCCATCGGGCACCGGCCTCGGAAGGGTCGAGGACCCGAGAGGCGAGGGGATGATGTACGTCGTAGGGGACGGGACTGACAAGCCCTACCGCCTCAAGATCAGGAGCCCGATCTTCGTGACCGTATCTGCAGCCAAGAAGATGCTCGTGGGATACAAAGTGGCCGATGTCGTGGCGATCATGGGCGGGCTCGACATGTGCATCGGGGAGGCTGATAGGTGATGCCAAGATGAACCTGTTCACTTTCAGCTACGGTATCATACATTGGCTCGTCGACCTCATCAACCATCTGTGGTACTGGCTTGGCGATGTCCTGCCCTGGCAGTTCGGGGACTTCTTCGACGCCGTCGGCGAATTCGCAGCGTCCGACGGGCATATCACGGTGATGGCCATCTTGGTGGAAGTTCTCATAATCGTCATCATCGCGCTCGTGAACGTTCTCAACTTCATCTGGATCGACCGGAAGTTCATGGGACGCATGTTCGATTTCTACGGCCCGTACTACGTCGGCTACAGGATCGGCGGCTGGCTCCAGAACCTTGCGGACGGGATCAAGCTGTTCGTGAAGGAGATAATAACGCCTGCTAAGGCCGACAAGCTGGGGTTCCTCCTAGGACCAATCATATTCGTCGGCTCGTCGTTCCTCGCCTTGTCCACGATACCTCTTGGCCGTGACTTCGGGATATCGACGAACGCCTCCGGGGCCGGCGTGCCCGGCAGCGCGCTTATCGCGTTCGCGTTCTTCGCCATCGCTCCGTTCTCGATACTCATCTGTGGCTGGTCCTCGAACAACAAGTATACGCTCATCGGCGGACTGAGGTCCGCTGCCCAGATGATGAGCTACGAGATACCCATGCTGCTCACGGTCGCGAGTGTCTTCCTGATGGCCGGGAGCTTCAACTTCATGGAGATCGTGGATGCGCAACACGATGTGTGGTTCGCGATACCACTCTTCCTCGGATTCGTCATATTCCTGATATGTCTCGTCGCTGAGGTCGAGATACAGCCGTTCGACCTTCCGGAGGCCGAGGCCGAGCTCGTGGAGGGCTGGACGACGGAGTACTGCGGCATGCGGTTCGGCTTGTTCATGATGACCTCCTACCTGAGGGGATACATAGGAGGCGCGCTCGCCACCGCCCTCTTCCTGGGCGGTTGGCACGGCCCTGCACTGATCCCGGACCCGATATGGTTCCTGATCAAGGCGTACATCGTCTTCGTCATAATCGAGTGGATGCGCTGGTCCGTCCCGAGGGTCAGGGTGGACCAGTTACTGAACATCGGCTGGAAGAGGCTAATGCCTCTGGCGATGCTCAACCTGCTCATAGCTGCGTCCCTTAAGACCTTGGGGTGGTTCTGATGCCGGCCAGGAAGAGACTGAACAGCTTCGGTTTCGTGTTCAGGCCGATGAAGCGGACCGGGAAGCAGGTCTGGGAATCTCTCATAGTCGGCAAGCCCAATACCGTTCTTTACCCGTACCACAAGCTCAATCTCCCGCCGACCTACCGCGGGAAGCACACGCTCGACTTCAAGAAATGCATCGGCTGCGCCAACTGCGTCCAGATATGCCCCAACGACTGCATGTGGATGGAGAAGATCGAGGATCCCGAGCTCGGAAAAATAGAGAGGCCCGGGATCGACATGGGAAGATGCCTGTTCTGCGGTCTGTGCGTGGAAGTCTGTCCCACTGTGGCGCTCCACGAGACGGTCGAGTTCGAGCTCGCGAGCAGTGACAGGGGCAAGATCAAGTTCAGCGCGAAGGAGCTCAGGGACGACTCCTATGCTGACAAGGTCGTCGAGGAGCGGCAGAAGCGAGCTGTTCCAGTGCTCGACCTGGGCAAGTGCACTGGATGCGAGAAGTGCGCCGGCGAGTGCCCCGAGATGTGCATCGCGATGATGCCCGTCGAGAGCGTGGGGAAGTTGAAGCCGGAGATCGCGCTGCCCAAGTGCACTGCGTGCGAGAAGTGCGTGGTCGCGTGCCCTGAGAAGGCCCTGACGATGAAGGACATGTACGAGTCCTACTTCGAGATGCCAGAACCGAAGTTCATACTCAAGAACTGCACTGGCTGCAACGCGTGCGCGAAGGCCTGTCCCGCGGATGCGATATACATGATGGAAATGCCGGGCACGGAGAGGATACTCAAGGACGGCAAGAAGAGCAAGCCGAAGAAGAGAGCCGTGTTCGTGCTGGAGAAGTGCGTCGGGTGCGGCAAGTGCTTCCGGGCGTGCAAGTTCCAGTCGATCGAGATGCCGGGGGTGAAGAAGTGACCTGGGAGCTGTTCATATTCCTGTTCATGGCTGCCTCGGCCCTGATTTCCGCCATGATGGTCATCGCGTCCAAGGAGATAGTCCATAGCGTGATCGCCCTGGCTACCAGCTTCATATCCATTGCCGTCCTGTTCGTCATGCTAAGCGCAGAGTTCGTCGCCATCGTGCAGATCCTGGTCTATGTTGGCGCGGTTGTCGTCGTCATCCTGTTCGGTATCATGCTCACAAGGCGCGAGATAATGGAGAGTGAGAAGCGATGAACACCGCAGTCCCGCGCGCATTGGCGGCCGCGGCCCTCGCGCTGCTGTTCATAGGCGCCATCCTGCAGGTCGACTGGCCCTCCGGCGAAATGGACCAGACCACTAGCCGGGAGGTCGGCCAGACTCTCTTCGGCTATTCGAACCTCTCGGGATACGGCCTCATCATGATGCTGATAGGTCTGTTGCTGCTCGTCGCCATGCTCGGCGGGGTGTTCCTCGCGAAGGAGGAGAAACCATGATCCCGATCGAATACTGGCTCGTGTTCAGCTCGCTCCTGTTCGCGATCGGAGCATACGGCGTGCTGTCCAGGAAGAACGCCATCGTCGTGCTAATGTCCATCGAGATCATGCTCAATGCCGCGAACATCAATCTGGTGGCATTCAGCTCATATCACACTGCGCTGCACGGAGTCCCGGACGCCTCGGGCCAGGTGTTCGCGCTGTTCTCAATCGCAGTCGCCGCTGCAGAGGTTGCAGTCGGCCTGGCCATCATCCTGTCGGTCTACAGGGGATATCAGACGATCGATGTTGACAAGATCAACATCCTGAGGTGGTAAGATGCTGGAGTACGCGTGGCTCATACCGGTCTTCCCCTTCGTTGCCTTCATCCTCATAGGTCTCCTACCAAGGCGCACGCTCGGCTGGGAGGACGGTGCGGGCTATGCGATTGTGGGCGCCGGGGGCGCGCTCATCATCTCCATGCTCATGATATGGGAGGTTATCAACGGTCGTACTCTGACGATCGATGCGCCCAGCACGGAATGGCTCGTCATCGGCGGCTTCTCTATCAGGTTCGGGATCTGGATAGACCAACTCACGGCGGTGATGCTTGTGGTCGTCTCCATCGTGGGCACTCTCGTCGTCATCTACTCGGGCGGGTACATGCACGAGGAGGCCGAGCGGAGGAGGCGGTACTACGCGGAGATCATGCTGTTCATATCTGTCATGTACGGCCTCGTGATTGCCAACAACTACCTCGAGATGTTCATCTTCTGGGAGCTCGTAGGTCTATGCTCCTACCTGCTCATAGGCTTCTGGTACGAGAAGCCCTCGGCTGCCAGTGCGGCCAAGAGGGCCTTCATTGTGACCCGCGTGGGCGACATCATGTTCATGGCGGGCATCATCATCCTGCTCAAGTATGTGGGGGCGCTCGACTTCGCCACACTATTCGCATCGGGAGGCGTGAGCGCAGTTCCCCAAGACATGCTGACGCTCTCCACCGCTCTCATCTTCGGCGGCGCGATAGGCAAGAGCGCGCAGTTCCCGCTGCATGAATGGCTGCCGGATGCGATGGAGGGCCCGACGACCGTGTCCGCCCTCATACACGCTGCGACCATGGTGAATGCCGGTGTGTACCTGACGGCTAGGACATATCCACTCCTTGTCCAGACTCCGGATAGCCTCCTGTTCGTCGCGGTCATAGGCGGAATAACGGCGCTGCTCGCCGCAACGGTCGCGCTCGTGGCTACGGACATCAAGAGGGTCCTCGCATACAGTACCGTGAGCCAGCTCGGGTACATGATCCTCGGACTGGGCGCGGGCGGCTGGCTGCTGATCAAGTCGGGCTCCACCGCTGGCTATTCCGCGGCCTTGTTCCACCTGATGAACCACGGTTTCTTCAAGGCGCTCCTGTTCCTTTGCGCTGGCAGCGTGATCCATTCTGTCGGCACCAACAATATGCGCGTCATGGGAGGTCTTCGTAAGAAGATGCCGATCACATCGATCACGATGCTCATCGGAGCACTGGCAATCGCCGGCATACCCCCGCTCTCGGGCTTTTGGAGCAAGGACGAAGTGCTCTCGTCGGTCTATCACGCTGGCCAATTCGACAGCGTGTTCCTGCTGCTCTGGTTCATGGGCGTAGCCACAGCTTTCCTGACAGCGTTCTACATGTTCAGGATGTGGTTCATGACCTTCTCCGGCGAGCCGAGGTCCGAGTACCACGCGCATGAGTCCCCCAGAATAATGACCGTGCCTCTGATGATCCTTGCCGGGCTTGCGGCAGTCTCTGGATTCGTCCTGTTCATGGGGGAGGGCTTCAAGCTCTTTCTCGAACGCTCTCTTGAGGGCCTCCCGATGCTCGTCCCCGAGCACGAGTCCTTCGCGGACATCGCTTCGAACGTGTTCACTGATGTGTTCACCTATCTTGTCCTCGGCCTAGTGGTCGCGGGCGTATTGATTGCCTACAGGATCTATCACATGCCAGGCTTCGACAGGTCAGTGTTCGCCAGGGGCTTTTCGGGCAGAATGCAGAAGGTCCTCGAAAACAGATGGTACATCAGCAAGTTCTACGACGATTTCGCGCTGACCGTCTGGTACGGATTCTCGCTCATAGCTGATAAGTTCGACAGGTATGTCATAGATGGCATCGTGAACGGCTTCGCCTACCTGGGAGCGAACTTGGGCGGAGTCATCAGAAAGGCCCAGTCAGGGAATGTCCAGAGGTACGCGAGCCTGATAGTCCTGGGTATCGTCCTGCTGCTGATCTTCGTGGTATACATCTTGCCTTGGGGAGGTCTGTGACATGTTCGAGGGCGTTCCGATAGTTTCGATCATAATCCTGATGCCTCTCATCGGCGCCGCGTGCACCTTCCTCCTCGGGAGGTACGAGAAGTATGCCAAATGGGTGGCGCTCTCGTTCTCATTGGTCGCGCTGGTACTGTCGGTCCTAGTGGCCCTGGTCTTCATGGTCGAGCCCGATTCGACGGCAACTGGATACCATGACGGGCGCGGGTTCTACAATTTCCAGTTCTACGAGTCGGCCACCTGGATCAAGTCGCTCGGGATAACGTACATCGTGGGCCTCGACGGCATCGGCCTCCCGATGTTCGTGCTAACCACGCTCCTAAGCACGCTCTCGATATTGTTCTCGTGGGACACCAAGCTCAGGCCGAAGGAGTACTTCGGGCTCATGCTCATACTCGAGGTCGGCGTCCTGGGCGTGTTCTCGTCTCTGGACTACTTCGTGTTCTATGTGTTCTGGGAGATCGTCCTGATACCGATGTACTTCATGATCGGTGTCTGGGGCGGGCCGAACAAGGACTATGCGGCGATCAAGTTCTTCATCTACACGCACATCGCGAGTCTAGCGCTCCTCATCGCCATAATGGCCATGTACTTCCAGGCGGGCGTGAACTCCTTCGGCATGGAGGACATATGGCGCGCGGGGCAGACGGAGTTCACAAAGGTGTTTCAGGTAGCTGCCTTCGGAGCAACATTCTTCGGGTTCGGCGTGAAGCTTCCCATGGTTCCGTTCCACACTTGGTTGCCTGACGCGCATGTCGAGGCACCGACCGCTGGAAGCGTCTTGCTGGCCGGCCTGCTGCTCAAGATGGGCGGCTACGGCATCATCAGAGTGGCCATTCCCACTTTGCCCGAGGGCGCGGATGCGTTGCAGATAGTGATGGCCATTGTCGCCATCGCGAGCATCCTTTACGGTGCGATTTTGTGTCTCGCCCAGAAGGACCTCAAGAAGATGGTCGCGTACAGCTCCATCAGCCATATGGGCTTCGTGCTGCTGGGATTCGCGACGTTCACTCAGCTGGGGATCGTCGCGGGCGTGTTCCAGATGTTCGCCCATGGGCTCGTCACGGCAGTCCTGTTCATGATGTGCGGTGTTGTCCAGCACCATTGCGGTACCAGGATGATCCCGAGCCTGGGAGGGCTGTCCAAGAAGATGCCCGTGGCCTCGACCATGATGACGATCGGGTTCCTTGCCTCATTGGGTCTGCCGGGCCTGGTTAGCTTCGCTGCCGAGTTCATGGTGCTCGCGAGCATGTATCAGACTTGGGCGCTCTGGCTGTTCCTTCCGATAATCAGCGTCGCGATCACTGCTGGGTACTACATGTGGGCCCTGCAGAGATCCATGTTCGGTCCGATGACGCAAAAGATCGACACCGCGCATGTGCACGATATCAGCTGGTTCGAGGGAGCTCCTGTTGGGATACTCATCGCTCTGATCGCGCTGTTCGGCGTGTTCCCGATGCTCATATTCCAGTACATAGACCCAGCGGTGAAGATAGTGCTCGGGCTTCTGGGAGGTGGATGAGGTGTCCGTCTGGAACTACTTGGACGTGCTTACCCCACAGCTGCTTCTGATAGTGTTCGCGCTGCTGATGCCAGCCCTCGACTACATCTTCAAAGACAAGCGGGTCATCTCCATGATGGCACTCGCGCCGCTGGTCGCGGTCGCCGCTGCGCTCATATCATGGATATTCCTAGATATCTGGACCCCGCCGGAGAGCCAGATCAGCCTGATCGATTTGGACATCTTCGCCGGCCTGTTCATGCTCGTGTTCGTCTCGGTGGGGATCGTCGTCGTGCTCGGCTCACCAGAGTTCATCAAGAACGACAAGAACCAAGGTGAGTACTATGCGCTCATCCTGCTGGCCATCACGGGCATGACGATCGTTGCAGAATCCACCGACCTGATCGCCCTGTTCGTGGGCCTCGAGATCGCAGGCATATCGTCGTTCGCCCTCTCCGGCTTCAGGAAGACGGAGAAGAGGAGCGCAGAGGCAGCGACCAAGTACTTCATCGTCGGAGGCTTCTCGTCAGCGCTGACGCTGTTCGCCATATCGCTCCTCTACGGGGTCGGCGGCACGACCAACATAGCCTCCATAGGTTCCATACTGACGACATCCACCGCGCCCTGGATCATAGACTCTCACCCGGTCGTCCTGCTCGCTGCGGTCATGCTAATGGCGGGCATCGGGTTCAAGATCGCAATGGTCCCGTTCCACATGTGGGCCCCGGACGTGTACGAGGGTGCTCCGACGCCGATATCAGGCCTGCTCGCAGCCGCCTCGAAGAAGATGGGATTCGCCGCGTTCTTCAAGATATTCCTCGTTGCGATAATCGTCACGAAGACGGATTGGGAGGAAGCGGTCGCCGTCCTCGCGATCCTCACGATGATTGTCGGCAATCTGATCGCGGTCTCGCAGACCAACATAAAGAGGATGCTCGCGTACTCGTCGATCGCCCAGGCGGGCTACATACTGATCGCGCTCCCGGTGGCAACCCAGTACGCAGTCGCTGGCGGCATATTCCACATCATCACGCACGCGTTCATGAAGTCCGGGGCGTTCATGGTCGTCGCGGCAATGGGGGCCGTGGCTGTCGGCGAGAAGCTCGAGGATTTCAAAGGACTGAGCAAGCGGTCGCCCTTCCTCGCGTTCTCCATGACACTGTTCCTGCTCTCGCTGGCGGGCATCCCGCCTCTTGCTGGCTTCTCTAGCAAGTTCGTGCTCTTCTCGTCGGCGGTGGAAGCCTCCTTCATAGATGGTCAGGGATGGATGATATGGCTCGCGGTCGCTGGCGTGCTCAACAGCGCTTTGTCATTGTACTATTACGCGCGCGTGATCAAGAATATGTACATGGAGAAGGGCCCTTCGGAAAAGGTGAGGGTCCCGCCGATGCTCGGAGCCGCCATCTCCGTCGCGGTGATCATGGTAGTCGCAATCGGCATCTATCCGGATGCGGTCGTCACAGCCTGCAGGCACGCGGGCGAAACCTTCTCGGGCCTTGTTTCCGGCTGGCCCTGAAGCCCCTGTCGGAAGGCATGGCCAGACGCTCATTTTCCACCCTGTCCAGCAGGCACTACGCTTAAGTAGCAAATGGTCAATATGCGCAACACCATGACCACGAAGCCATGGGATTTCGGCATCCAGAAGGAGCTCCGGATGGTTGATGAGAAGCTCCACGAAATGGTGAAATCCCGGGAGAAGGTTCTGACTGACGCCTCCTTGCATGTCATAGACGCCGGTGGCAAGAGGATCAGGCCGACGGTCACGATCCTCGCATACAGGGCTCTTGGCGGCTCCGATGTCTCGAAGATAGTCGATATCGCAGCCGGGTTCGAACTCATACATTCAGCGACGCTCATACACGACGACATCAACGACGGCGGCTCCACTAGGAGAGGCCGGGAGACAGTTTTCAAGAAGTACGGTATGCACGATGCCATCGTAACCGGCGACTTCCTCTTCTCGCAGGCGTTCAGGATAGGAGGCGTGTTTGACAAGACGGTAGTGCAGACGACAGCGGACGCCTGTGCCGCGTTGGCCGAGGGCGAGATACTTCAAAACAGGTACAGGCACAGGAAGGATCTGACCGTTGACACTTATCTCCAGGTCGCCGAAAGGAAGACCGCGGAGCCCATCAGAGCAGGCGCGATGGTGGGCGCCTACCTGGCAGGCGGCAGCCCTGAGGCGATCCAGAGCTTGGGAGCGTACGGACAGGATCTAGGCATCGCGTTCCAGATCGTCGATGACATCCTCGATTTCACAGGCGATGAGAAGAAGACCGGCAAGATGGTCGGGAACGACCTCAAGGAGGGCAACCTCACTCTGCCTTCCCTGCTCGCAATCAAGAGCTCCAAAGATGCGAAGAAAGCAATCCTGGACGTGATAGCCCGCGAGGAACCATCGGCGGACGATGTCAGGAAATGCGCTCAGCTCGTGATCAAGTCGGGAGCCATCAAGAAGGCCAAGGACATGGGAGAGTTCTACGGGATAGAGGCCCTAGGACATCTCGGATGCCTGTCTGATAACCAGCACAGCCAAGGCCTCAGGGACCTGGTGAACAAGGTGCTCGGAAGGGAATCGTGAGGATGCACTGATGGATCCGCAAGGCATGAGTGGAAGGGAATGGCACGAAGTGATGGACGCCATGGAGGAGGTCGGGCCTTACTACGACAGGGTCAATTGGATGATAACATTCGGACTGGTGGACAAGTGGCGGAAGAAGGTCGCCTCCATTGCTGGTCCGGACGATGTGGTGCTCGAGATCGGGTCCGGTCCGGGCAACTTCACAAAGCATCTGACATCGAACCAGGTGTTCGCACTCGAGCCGTCCAGCGAACTGTCGTCATATGCGAAGCAGCTGCTCGACCACGACAGGGTGACTTTCCTGAAGGGCGTAGGCGAAAGGATCCCTCTCACTGACAAGTCCGTTGACAAGGTGTTCTGCGTATTCTCGTTCAGAGACTTCTTCGACAGGCGCGCAGGGGCGGAGGAGATGCACCGCGTGCTCAGAGACGGCGGAGAGGTCGTGATTGTCGACATGGCGAAGCCACCGCCAGGTCCGTTGGCGAAGATGCTTGAGTTTCATGTCAGGCATATGGTCCCGCCGCTCACGCGCCTTGTAGTGCCATCTGTTGCCAGGGAGAGATGGACCCGGGATCCCTACCGAATTCTCCTCGATACATACGATGCCTACGGGTCAACAAAGGTCTATGAGGACCTTTTAAAGAGGACAGGTTTCTCTGACGTATCGACCGAGTATCTGGAGCTCAAAGGAGCGACGATGACCAGGGGGATGAAACCTTGGACGTCGACGTTCTGATAGTCGGCGCTGGTCCGGCTGGGAGCACGACCGCTAGGTACTGTGCGGGAAGAGACCTAGACGTTCTGATGATAGACAGGCGGACCGAGATCGGTTACCCTGTCCAATGCGGTGAGTTCCTCCCCGATGCGAAAGAGATGTACTCGATGTTCCCCAAGAGCATGGACCTCGAGGAGCTTTTCACGCTCGACGACTCGCTGGTCACCGGAAGTTCCGACCACATCGATCTGATCTCCCCCAAGGACAGGGTCTACAGGTGTGCGTTCAGGGGTCGCACCCTAGACCGCAGGTCGTTCGACAAGTACCTGGCGGGACTGGCTGTCGAGGCGGGTGCGAGGCTGGAGACCGGCGCTTCATTGTTGTCTATCAAGGACGGGTTGGCAAAGACGACCCTCGGGGATGTCAAGGCGAGGGTGATAGTTGGAGCTGATGGACCGAATTCGAGGACCGCGAAGAGCATCGGCTTGTCTGGCCCGGCTGCGAAGTATCCTGCGATAACATGCCATGCCGATGGCGACTTCGAGCCCGTCATCAAGATGTATTTCGGACACCTGGCTCCGGGAGGCTACGCCTGGGTGATCCCCAAGCGGACCGGCGCGAATGTGGGGGCCGGATTCAACCCGAAGCTGTTGAAGGAGCGCCCAAGCGAATTGTTCAGGAGGTTCGCTTCGAGGCTCGGGCTGACCTACGAGGACGTCTCCATGAAGCTCGTTCCTATGTCAGGACCTGTGCCCCAAACCGTGAAGGACAACGTGCTCCTCGTAGGAGATGCTGCGGGCCAAGTCATGGCTACAAACGGCGGTGGCATACCGATAGCTATGATCGCTGGTAGGATCGCCGGACAGACTGTCAGGCAGCACTTGAAGGATGGCCGGGCGCTGTCGGAGTATGAACGAAGATGGAGGGACGTCCTGGGCAAACCACTTGCAGATTCCTTGTGGACGAAGACGCTCGGGGACCGCTTCTTCCCGACAGACAGGCGCACCGAGTTCGCGATGTTCGTGCTCAGGAGATGGGGCCTGGCCAGGGCGATCAGGTGCACCAAGGTATTCTATCTATTCTAGTCATGGCTCGAAATCGGGAAATGCCTTAAGTCCCCATTCCATTTCCCAGAACAGGAGCTAGATGCATATGACCAAAACCGAGGAGAATTTGAGACATGCCCTAGCCGGCGAGAGCGAGGCGAGGGCGAAGTATGTGAAGTGGGCCGGAATCGCCAACAAGGAGGGCCACCAGGCTGTCGCAAGGATATTCCTGGAGACCGCAGAGAACGAGTACGAGCACTCAGCGATGATCATGAACCTGTTGAATATCCCTGGTACTACCGAGGAGAACCTGAAGACCGCCGCCGGGGGCGAAGTCCATGAGTGGACCAAGATGTACCCACAGTTCCTGGAGGAGGCCCGGAAGGAGGGGAACGAGCGGGCCGTGAAATTCTTTGAGAACATCCAGGCGATCGAGAAACACCACGGGAAGAGGTACCAGCTGCTGCTCGACCGCCTGAAGAACAGCACTCTGTACAAGTCTGACAAGGAGGAGACCTGGTTCTGCACGAACTGCGGCTTCATGCACAAGGGAAAGGAAGCGCCGCAGACATGCCCGAACTGCCTGCACCCCAGAGGGTATTTCAAGAGGATATCGGAAGTGGACTACGGCAAGATCGAGTTGTAACAACCTTTCAAGGGTGGCCAGTAACCATTAAGCCACGGGACGGATAACCCCCTGCGGGTAGATACGAATGCGATTCAGGGCCATGCAGTTCTCCCAAGACTGGAAGAAGTTGGACGACCGGTTCTTCGCCACCATCAGGGCGCATCGCGGTGAGCTGAAGTACAGCCCGGACGAGAAGGTCGAGGTCCAGAGCCCGAAGAAGAAATTCACGGCACACGTGCTGCTCGCTCTTGACACTCCGATAAGGAAAATCCCGCTGGCGTTCCTCGAGTACGACCTCGAGGCGAAGCCCGGCGAGACGCGTGAGGACCTGATCAACAAGCTCGCGAAGCTGTACAAGTTCTCGGAGAAGCCCAGGGAAGAGGAGACGGTCACGATCTATTTCCTCGAGAGACTCTAGGGTTTTCGCTTCCTGCGGGTCCTGGTCTCAGAGCCGCAGATGTCGCATGTGCGGACGTCTGCGGAGAAGACCTTGCCGCAGCCCTTGCACCTCGCCAGCCACTCGAAGACTTCAGCTATCCCCTTCTGGTCCATGCCCCTTGCGGGCACTCCCAGGACCCTGGCCAAATTCTGTATCGAGTAGTCATCCGTTAGTAGCTCGTAGCCGAGGTCCAGGGCGAGCGCGAGCAGCTCCTTGTCCGCCTCAGACAAGCGCCTCGAATCGCCCGTCTTCTCGGATTCCTCCCTGACCTTCTTCAACGAACTTGCGCTAGGAGACGACACTCTGATCCTCGTGGCCATCAGCAGCTCCAGCCTGTCGCCCATCCCTTCCTTCTCGAGCTCCCTGACTACTCCCGGCGTGATCACGCACTCGAAACCGTCCGGCAGGTCCTTGCCGTAGTATAGGACGGACGTGTCGAGCACGAAGCCCTTCATCGCAGTTCGACCGTCCCTTGGAACTCGTCCTCTGCGAGCTTCTCGATGTCCACCTTGGTCTCCTCATCCATCGCGTCCGCGATCTTGCTGTACGTCGAGGGTTTCTTAGGCGCAATCGTGCAGCACAGTCCCGGCCTGATGGATATGTCATAAGTGCCGATCGACTTGGCGATCCTCTCGATCTCCACCTTGTCGAAGCCGATCAGCGGCCGAAGCACGGGCAGCGATGTCGATCGCTCCTCCACGTTGATGTTCGCGAGCGTCTGCGATGCGACCTGGCCGAGCGATTCGCCGGTCACGATGAATCCAGCATCATGTTTCTTGGCAAGCTTCTCCGCCACGCGCAGCATCATTCGTCTGCACAGGACGCATTCCATGTTCCTCCGGCAGCATTTCGCGAACTCCGCCTGCGCCTTCCCGTGAGGAACTAGCAGTCTCAATGATTCCTTCCCGAGCGCGTTGTCGAGCTGCTTCATGAGGCTGATGGCCTTCTCGACCTCGTTGTCGCTCGTGAACGGTCTGTTGTCGAAGTGCACGAGCACGAGGTCCAACCCCTGCTTTCCCATGAGGTACCCCGCGACTGGGGAATCGATGCCCCCGGAGAGCAGGACGATCCCGCGCAATCAATCACCGACGTATTTCGAGAAGATGGTCTTGGCCTTCGACAGGTCGGTCGTGCCCCCAATAATGGTCCTGCCGTCCCGGAAGACGGTGATGTCCACGCCCGTCGTCTTGAACTTGAGCACGCCATCGGCGACGCTGGCAGTGCCGGATCTGGAGAGTTTCTTTCTCAGGTCCGAAAGGCCGTCCTTGAGCGGCTCCGCCGGGATGATCTGGACCGCGTTTCTGCCGCATAGCGAGACTACGAGCTTCCTCTGGTGCGCCTGCAGGTAGGGGAAGTGCCTCTTCCCGCAGCAGTCGCATTCAGGGTTCTTCTTGACCTTGACCTTCTGAAGCTCACCTTGCCATATGTCCAGGACTAGGAGTTCCTTGAATGGCTCCTTGCCCTGCATGATCTTGAAAGCCTCCGTCACCTCGATGGATGCCACCATGCTCGGGAGGGTGTTGACGATGCCGACGGTGTCACATGTCGGCAACTGCCCCGGCTGCGGCAGCGTCGGGAACACGCATCTGAGACAAGGACCGTCTGATACCACGGGCATCACCATGCCCGTGACACCCACGGCTCCCGCGTAGATCCATGGTATCCCGAGCTTCACGCAGGCGTCGTTCACGAGAAAACGGGTGTCCATGTTGTCAGTGGCGTCGAGCACGACAGTGGCGTCCTTCACTATCCGTTGGACGTTGGCATAGCTGATGTCCGCTACCTCCCCGTGGATCTCGATCTCAGAGTTGATCTCCTTGAGCGCTTCCTCTGCGACCTTCGCCTTGGGCCGTCCTACATCCTTCTCCCCGAACAGGGACTGCCTCTGTAGGTTGGAGATATCGATGATGTCCCGGTCCACGACATACACCTGACCTACCCCCGCCCTTACCAAGAAGGATAATGCATAAGTCCCCAGGGCTCCGCAGCCAATGACCAGGGCTTTGCTCTTACCCAACCTCTTCTGTCCCTCGGGCCCTATCTCAGGCAGGAGCGTTTGCCTGGAGTATCTGTCCTCTTTCACGAAAGCGGAATGGGCACTGGCGGTATTAATCCATTGCAGGAGTCGACAGTCAAGCTCGGCTGAGCGCGAAAAGAGGAGTCCACTACCGTCATTGCGCAACATTCTTATCGAGACCTCCCATTCCGGCAAAGCAGTAGCAACCATCAAGTAGAAAGTGGAATCCGAGGCGGATCTTCATGAAAGTTCTTGTCGTGGGCGCATCTGGGCAGATAGGAGCATGGACAGTACATGATTTGGTGAACTATTACGATGCAGATGTCATCGCTGCCGACCTCAGCCTCGATAGGGTCAAAAAGCTCGCAGAGCAGATTGGAAAGGACAACGTGATGCCCATCAAGCTAGATGCGAGCAACACGGAGGAACTCAGGAAGGCAGCCAAAGGCGTCGATGTGATCCACAACTCCGCGTGGTACGAGCTCAACCTGAAGATTATGCCAGTTGCCATGGATCTCGGTGTCCACTACTCCGATCTAGGCGGGTTCTACGACCGTACTTTCGAACAGCTCAAGTATGACAAGAAAGCGAAGGATGCAGGAATCACCTGCGTTCTTGGCATAGGCAGTTCGCCAGGCATAACCAATGTGTGCGGGGCAGCGGGCGCAAAGAGGCTCGACTCTGTGAAGGACATAAGCATCTACTGCACCTGGGGTACTAAGATCAAGAGCGACAGTGCAGCCTTTCCGTCATATTCGATCAGGACGGTCCTTGACGAGATCACGCAGGAGCCAGGGATCGTGGAGAATGGGGTGAAGAAGAAGGTGCCAGTGCTCTCAGGTATGAAGGAGGTTCTGATGCCGGATCCAGCGGGGAAGGTCGTTGCCTACTACATAAAGCATTCAGAGCCCGCAACGATGGCGGATTTCATAGGCAAGGGGACCAAGAACGTGAGCTTCAGGATAGGATTCCCGGCGAACGACTTCTCCACGTTCAAAACTATTGCTCAATTGGGGTTTGGGAGCACCGAGAAGATGGATTCTGCCATCTCCCCCAAGGATTTCATCACAAGCATGTACCTCAAGGCTGTGGAGTCCTCGCGAAACTCGAGTACGCCAATGGACGAGTTCGATTACTTCAGGGTGGACGTCGATGGAAAGAAGAACGGCAAGGACGCCAGCGTCGTGTTCTATGTCAAGACCTGGAACGATCCCGACAAAGGCATACCTTCTGCTAGGGACACGTCTGTCCCCCCATCCATAGTTGCGGACTGGCTCGTGAGGGGCAAGATGCGCAAGAGGGGCGCGTTGCCACCTGAGGCGTGCATTGAACCCGAACCGTTCTTCAAAGAACTTGCGAAGAGGAAGATACTCGTCGAGGAGGAGCTGCAGACGACGAAGTCGTTCTACTGAGCGAGAGAGGGCGGCAGACGATACGGTGTGTTTGAATGCTGGATAGTCACTGAAGTTCGAATCTGCTCGATTTCGAAGCAAAGCTATCGAGTTCACACCACCTCGATTTGAATGCGTAAGCTAGTGTATTAATGCTAGTCGTGCGAGTCCACGAACTGTTCATCTTGAGGAAAGACCTTGGGGAAGGAACGTAGCTACCAGAAGTGCAGCTCAACTACACCCCTGGAGGAGGTCATCTTGAAGTTAAGACGAATCGACACAGTTGTCAATGGAGTGGCAGAGACTGCTAAGGATTGGCATGAGGTGACATCGAAGATGGTCTTTGAGCAGGAATACGTTGACGCCCTATTAGTGCTCGATCAGCTGAAGCGAATCTGGGTAATGTTTGGCTTTCATCGTCACCGAGGGTGGACTCCCAGAGTTCGGCCCAGACACGCGAAGGACGAATCGCTTGTTGGTGTCTTCGCCAGCAGAGGCGTACAGAGACCGAACAAGTTGGGCCTGACTCTCGTTGACTTGGTGAGCGTCAAAGGGAACATTGTTACCGTGAGGGGTCTCATTGCATTCGATGGAAGCCCCTTTTACACAGGTGAAAATGAGCCAGGCACTCAAGTATGCAGACGGCTCAACACTAGACGATGTTACGAGCAAGGAAGATCAATAGCTCATACTCGGGAACGGGCTTTTATCGTGGGTCGTTTATTGGGTCATCGGAGTGATCTAAATGGTAAAAGCTCGTGAATTGGTGGGGTTGAGCGTGATTACGTCGGATGCAACCAAACTAGGAAAGGTCGACGGTACGGAGGTTGATACTGAGTCGTGGAAGGTGACACACCTTCGCATCGACCTGACGGACGATTCTATCCGTGAACTCGGGTTGAAGAAGCCCTTCATGGGCGGAATAAGGATTTGCCTTCCGGTGTCCCACGTGAGCAAGATGGGAGATGTAGCGACTCTGAATATCTCACTAGCTGAGGTCAGGAACACCCCAGAATGCAAGGCGAAGTGAGCAATCCCACGAACTTTCTCGTCTTTGTGTCTCAGATTGGCCAGACAGACTTTGCTGCGAAAAACAATGCAGCACAGCGTGAGGTGTGGAGTGGCCCCTTGAAAACAAGGCCGCGAAAGAAGAGGCAGTCTGGCTCGATGCAAGAATCCTCTGATTGATGACATGCTAAAAGAGGCTCCCCGCCCATGTGGCAGTTGCACAACTGGCCCAAGGGCTGTCTTCATGACCGCGGAGCGCAGGAACCAGAAGCATTATCTGATCCGAACATGCTTGACAATTGACGCATCTGGGGGACTAGAATGAGAGCATCACTCAAAGAAGCATCAGTACTTTCAGTCTTGTTCTTGTTTGTCGCATCTTCTTGCGCCTTCTACGTTTCGAGTCATCCTGGTGAAAAGGATGTGGGACCTGCACACAGTCTTGTCCTCACCCCTCATGACCCAATATTGATCCTTGGCGACGGCGACTTCACACTCGCGAATGGCGTCACGAGCGGAACCGGAACGCCTGGGGACCCGTACGTCATCGAGGGATGGGAGATCAACGCCTCAGCAGAGAATGGCATAGAGATTCAGGACACTCGTGCCGATTTCACAATCCGCAACGTTTATGTGCACGGCGGGAGGGACGCAATCTTCAACGGCATCGAGCTATACAATGTCCGAAACGGATGCATACAAAACTCGACAATCTCCGATAACTATCGCGGGATATACTCCTGGTTTGCACTTGCGGATTTCAAGATCGCAGAGAACAATGTTACTGGCAATATGATGGGTGTCGATTTGAGGGACTCTACTACGGTCAATGTTAGTGGCAACAACATCTCTGGAAACTGGTATGGCATCTATTTCAGCGGAACGGGATCAACAATCTCGGGCAATGCCATCTCAGTGAGCAACGGGTCTAGCATTTATGCATACGGCTCAGACAGAATCATTATCACGAACAATACGGTATCGAATAGCCGCGGAGGAGCCTATCTCTCAGGTTGCACACGGACAAACTTTTCCGTCAATCTCCTCCTTGCTCCGTGTGATGGACTATTCATCAGCGATTCAACGGGGTTGGCACTATCGAGCAATGTTATTGTTCAGACTGGTCTCGAAATTGGAGGGGACAATA
>JAHIZT010000055.1 GCA_018814355.1 Candidatus Thermoplasmatota archaeon
GAGGCTGGTCAAGGCGGGCATAGGTGACACGAAAGCCTACAAAGAGCGCGTGGACATACTGAAATGGCTCCTGGTAACGTGCCTGGATTCCGGGACCGAGATACCGTTCAGGATGGGCGGATCGTTCGATGTCCTCCCCGTGGACGACATCGTCGAGAGGTACGCGAACGGATCCATTGGGAAGACAGAGGTCACCGATAGGCTCGAGGTGTTCGGGGTCGACAAGAGCTTAGAGCCGTCTCTCAAGCGTGTGTCCAGAGTGTTCAAATTCCCAGCCCCTGAACAGATGATACGGGTGGACATCGGAAGCAGCAAGCTGAGCCTCACTCCTGATCATCCATGCTATGTAAAGCGAGGCAAGAGCCTGGGGCTGAAGAGGGCGGACAGATTGGTAAAGGGAGACCTGCTCCCGGCGCTCATGCCCTTGTACAGCCCCGAGGCAAGGTCTGGGAGATCGCTCTCGCAGATGTGCGTCAGAAACGTGCGGAGGGTGAGGCCAGCTGGCGACTACGTGTACTGTCTGGGTGTTTCAGAGCCACTCCATGGGTTCGCGCTCTCGAACGGAGTGCTCACGCACAACTGCTTCGGGTACACTGAATACAGGAACGCGCGGTTCGGAAGGATCGAGTGCCACGAGGCGATCAACGCCTACGGCAGGGAGATAATGCTCCAGACATCGGAGATGGCCGAGGCGCACGGGTTCGAGATACTGCACGGGATTGTGGACTCCCTTTGGCTCAAGGGCAATGGCGACCCAGAGAAGTTCTGCGAGCATGTGTCCGGGCATATCGGTATCCCTCTCGAACCCGAGGGCACGTACAAATGGCTCGTCTTCCTCCCGGACAGGTCGCACGGAGTCGGGGCGCTCAACCGATACTATGGCCTTTTCGATGATGGCAGGCTCAAGGTACGCGGGATCGAGCTCAGAAAGCATGACACGACCGAACTGGTGAAGGACATGCAGTCTGAGCAGCTAACGCATTTCGCAAGAGCCTCGGACTCCCAGCAGTTCATAGAGCTGATCCCGTCCGCGCTCGAGATCGTGGAACGATATGTAGATGCCGTGAGGTCGGGGACCGTGCCTCTGAGGAAGCTGCTGATGACCAAGCGCGTGTCTCAAGGGCTGGGGGAGTACCGGCAGTTCAATGACAGCGTTGCCGCCCTAGCACAGCTCGACATCGAAGGCTTCAATGTCAACCCAGGAGAGGCCGTTAGATATCTGATTACGGACTGTAGGAGCAAAGACCCGAAGAGGCGCGTGAAGGTCGATCCGTTCGTGTCCGGGTCCGAAGAATACGATGTCGAAGCCTATGTGGACCTATTGCTTCGCGGGGTCGAGGGGATGTTTCTTCCGTTCGGGTACGACATGGAGAGGTTGTCTGGAATTTTCAGCTCAAAGAACCTGCGCCAAGGCTGACGTCGAGTTTTGTGCTAAGAACATACTGACTCACCGACAAACCTATATAGCATGATGACGAAACAGGTCATAGGCCACCTGAGGGGGAGACAGATTAATCCTGATCCGAATTCGCTGTGCGGACTCTGATCATGAAAGCTACGCGTGGCCCTCGTGGCCGGGAAGAAGCTCACGATAAAGGAGGAAGGGATACCGCCTTGGGCAGGATGCCCAAAGGCGCTCAGATTTATCCTAGGCCTCCGTCCGAACAGGACGATTAACAAGGCCAGGGATGTAGCGCCCAAGCCGGGTACTGCAATTCGGGGGGAGAAAGGCGGTCCCTTCCTCTGTTAACTTCTTCCCTCGATTTTCCTTCTGAACAGTTAATAACGTGGATTGGGGATACAGCGGGCAGAGAAGGTGAGTGCCATGGATGACCAATTGGCGATAGTCATCAGATTGATAGTCGCCGTGTGCGCGCTCATACCCTTCGTGGTGTTCTTGCTGAGCTATCTGCGCACACGGATGACAAGGCTGCTACTGGCAGCATTGGGTTTCGGGGTCTTCGTCGTCAAGGAGATACTCTTGGCGGCCGGAACGTTCACGATAGTGATCAAAGAGAAGAACCCGCACGCCCCGGCTGTCACCCACTCGGAGCTGGCACTTCTTGAGGGAGCCATAGACCTCGCGATCATCCTGCTGTTCTTGGCAGCACTTCTCTGGAAACAAGGTGCATCTGTTGAGCGAAGCCCTGGAGCTGGAGACAAGAAAGAGAGTGTATGACCTAGTAGTCACCAAGCCAGGCGTCCACCTCCGCGAGATTGAGAGAGAGACGAGCCTTCCCCTCGGGGTGGTCAGGTACCATGTCGAACGCCTGCAGCGAGAGGAACTCATCTTCGCCGAGGAGGACCGCCACTTCAAGAGGTTCTTCCCCAAAGGCAGGATTCCGAACGTGCCGACCGAGACATTCTCGGCACTGCGTCAGGAGAGCCTCAGGCGGGTTGTACTCCATCTGCTGAACAACCCTGGCTCCACCCACTCCAGCATGAAAGAGGTCCTGCAGCTTCCAGCATCCACGGTGTCGACCTACCTCTCAATACTTCTGAAGAAGAATGTGGTGAGACGTGAGAAGAGGGGCAAAGAGAACCTGTACTTCGTCTCAGACGAGGAGAGCGTCATGAAGGTCTTGGTCGTCTACAGACCCAGCTTCCTGGACAAGCTGGTCGATCATGCCATCTCTCTCTACATGGAGAGAGAGTGATTCATAGGGCAGAGAGGAGCATCAGGATTATCGGCACCAGCAGGCTGCCCATGAGCAGTATCCTGCGCGCGCCGATGAGAGGGGGAAGGAGGCCGAGCGACGTTGCGGCCATCAATAGAATCGAACCCCTGATGCCCGTCAGTACTATTGAGAGCGAACACACGAAAACGAGCGAGGCGATGGCCAGCTCCTTCGAGCACAGGAGCTTCCTCGCTCTGGAAAACCCGGACCCAAACCAGTCAAGGATTTCATAGGATGCCAGCGCTGCCACAAGCATCGATAACAGAATGGCCGAGATCGGTAGAAGGTTGTCTGACCAAGGCACGGGCTCGTCACCATTGTCCATGAAGAACGATACGGCATCCATCGCCCCGCTCCTCGCACGCATGATGCCGAACAGCGCTCCAACTGCGAAGATTGCTCCCGATGCCGATATAGCCGAGTATAGCCAAATGAACCTGATCGAGGCATCGATATCGTTCATTCCACTGGTCTCCCTCATCGTGGGGGAACACAATGTCACTGCAGACCCAGATGTCATACCCGGCATCCATCCGACGACCGCACCTCCTAGGAGTGAGGTAGCCAGCTCGCGTATCCCAGGCCTATGACGAGAGCGGCCTGAGCATTCTCCGGGGATGTCAGAAACCGCCTTCGAACCCAGGCTCAAGAGCAGGCCGGAGATTCCGAACAGACCCGCGAACATCGGCAACAACAATGACGATCTGGGCACGAAGCCATGCACGATCCACGGGAAGTCCGAGATATTGCACGCGAAGTAGCTGGTCTTGAGGACCAGTGTACCCAGCAGGCCCGCGACCGTGAAAACTGCGGACCCCTTCACGATCTTCTCGAGCGCATCCTTCCGGCGAGGGCGCAGACGAAGGGACGGGAGGCCCTCAGAGACTACGAGGACAGCCGAGAATGCGATTACGATGAACACCATGACTTTTCTGAGTATTTCATAGAGATGAACCGGGTCAGACATGACCATGCAGATCGGAAAAAATGCAACCGTTGAGACGAGTATGCCGACAAGAGCACCGTCAGCTGAGGCTCTCACAGCAACGGCGCCCAGGCCTGCCTTGGCCAACCTGTGAGCAGGAAGGACAGAGATGACATCCCCTGCCGGAATCCCGATGTATGTTGATGTGATCGATTCCGCAAAGATGTGGGCTACGAGCGCGGCGGAGATGAAACAGGAGATGGCTATGCTCGATTCTGTGGTGCCCAGGAACGAACAGAGCGCACCGAAGAACCCAATGGTGATCCCAACGTAGGCGGTCATGGCAGCTGCAATGTTGTTCATGTGCAGGCCCGGGACCAAACCCGAGGAGAAGCCGATGACCGTTCCTAAGGCGGACGCTGACAAAGCGGAGACGAGGAGACCTAGACCCGACACGGAAGGCAGATGATGCGACTCGTCGATTCACGCGCGCACTGCAGTAATAGTACACTATTCGAGAGCTCATGGCGTCCTTTTAGGATTCAATCGACTGATGCATCATATTTGTGATGCCCCTAATCAACAATGGAATCCTACAACACAACGACCTTGTTGTTCACGACTTCGACCTTGACCAAGGTCTTGATCGGCATGGATATCTTCCTCTCGATCTCGGGCTTCTTGTCGGTCTTCTCGATCACGACGAGGATGTCGACTATCTTGACCTGCATGGTCTTCAGCGCCTCGATGAGCGCCCAGAGGGTGCCTCCAGTGCTGACGACGTCATCGACGACTGTGACCCTATCGCCAGCTTTGAGACCGTTTATCCAGAGGGGGTTCTTCGAATAGCCGGTCACCTGCGAGAGGCTGACCTCGCCCGGAAGACCATACATCTTCTTCCTCACGATGTTGAATGGCTTCCCTGTCTTCAGCGACAGTGCGGTTGCGAGCGGAATCCCAAGGGCCTCGATCGTCACTATCATGTCGCAATCGAAATTGCCTATCTCAACCATGGCAGCTGAGATCTCATTTAGAATCGCTGGATCGATCGACGGTATGCCGTCGGTTATTGGGTGTACCATGTAGTCGTATTCGCCGCGTCTTACAATCACTGAATGTTCAAGTGACGCCTTCAACGCTTCAAGGGCCATGGTTGTGGAATCGCAGACCAGATATTAAACCTTCTTTTCGTCGTCTCAATCTCGAGGTCTGGCTGGCGAGGGCTCTTCAGAGCTGCTCTGGGATTGTCAACCTTGCTCGGTTGTGGTCTTGCAGCTTATGAGCGAGAAGATGTCGTACTTGCCACCCAGGTACTCCCTCGGACGAAGGTACTCCAACTCCACCAGGAAGCCCATCCCGACAACCTTGCCCCCCAATTGCTCAACCAAACCAGCGTTGGCTTTTATGGTCCCTCCAGTCGCTAGGAGGTCGTCGATGAGCAAGACCCTGTCGCCTTTCTTGATCGAATCCTCATGGATCTCGATCACGTCCGACTCGTACTCTTTGTTGTAGCTCAAGCTGGCTACCTTATGGGGTAGTTTGCCTTTCTTCCTTATTGGCACGAACCCTACGCCAAGCTCATGCGCCACAGGCGCTCCGATGATGAAGCCTCTGGCCTCGTTAGAAACAACGACATCGACATTCCTGTTTCTGTAATGGTCCGCAAGACCCCTAACGCATTCCCTGAAGGCCTGCTTGTCCTTCAGCAACGGCGTGATATCCCAGAAGACCACTCCCTTGTGTTCGGGGATCCATCTGATCTTTGACTTCAGGTCCATACTGAATTCACCCTTGGAAAGAGCACCCTTCAATGCACAGCTGTATTCATAGACTCTTCGTTTCGAAGCATAGACAGACGCATACACCATCTACAACTTGAAACGCTGACTGGCACTCGACATTCATGGCAGGTCCGTCCGTCCTCCAGATGGAACGTCAACAAGTCTAAGAACCCCCTTACTATTCGCAAAACACAGAGGAAGATAGCATGGCCAAACCAATGGGAACCATATCGCTCGCACCCAACGTTTTCTGGGTGGGCGTGAAGCATCATGACAGGAGGCTGTTCGACGGACTGATACCGCTTCCGCATGGAACGAGCTACAACGCGTACCTTGTCGTTGGGACTGACAAGATCGCGCTGATCGACTCCGTGAACCCTGGATTCGAAGGGGAGCTTGTGGAAAAGATATCGCAGCATGTGGACCCCTCGAAGATCGACTACGTCATAATGAACCACGCAGAGCCGGACCACGCCAACGCGATCAAGCACATCATGACCTTGGCGAAGAACGCCAAGATGGTGGCTGGCGCGAAGGGGAGGGACGCTGCCATCATGTACTTCGACATCGATCCCGAGAGGATAATGGTCGTGGACGAAAGCTCAAAGATAGACCTTGGCGGGAAGACTCTGAGCTTCGTGGATGCGCCTTGGCTGCACTGGCCAGAGACCATATTCACTTACCTCGAGGAGGACAAGATACTCTTCCCCTGCGATTTCTTCGGCTCCCACCTTGCAGTCGGCGCGTTCTACGCGGATGAGTACGGCAACGACCTTTCACTCGACATGGCGAAGCTGTATTTCGCCGAGATCATGATGCCGTTCACGAAACCGGGCCAGAACGCCATCGAGAAGGTCAAGAAGCTGGGGCCAAAGGTGATCGCTCCTTCCCACGGCGTCCTCTGGAGAGACCCCAAGATCATCCTGGACGAGTACACGAAGTGGACCACCGAGAAGTTCGAGAAGAAAGTCATGATAGTCTACGTCTCGATGTGGGGCAGCTCTCTGAAGATGGCAAAAGCGCTCCAGGAAACGCTGGTAAAGAAGGGCGTGAGCGTGAACATATTCGACCTAACGGTCACTGAGATCGGGCATGTGGCCAAGGAGCTGGTCGACACGCCAGTTGTCGTCATAGCCGCGCCGACCGTGCTCGGAGGCGTGCACCCAGTAGCCGCATACGCGACCCTCCTCGTCAAGACGCTCAGAGCCCCGACGAAGTACGGCGTAGTTCTGACATCGTTCGGATGGTCTGGGGGCGCGGTGAAGCAGATCCAATCTCTGCTCGAGGGGTCCAAGCTGGA
>JAHIZT010000056.1 GCA_018814355.1 Candidatus Thermoplasmatota archaeon
GAGATTTCGCAGAGGCTCCTGACGCCCATGGTGATTCATCTCAGCGCGTCCGAACAGAAGGTCCTGGAGGAGAACAGGGAGACTCTTGATGGTGCCGGTTTCGTCATCGAACCCTTCGGCAAGGGTTCGTATGCGCTGAAATCCATCCCGACCGTCCTTGGCGTGGCTCAGGGTGAGCCCGCGTTCAGGAACATACTCGGGGACCTGGGCCGCATGGCGCCTTCCAAGAAAGTGGGACTCGATGTCATCTGGCGCGTTGCGTGCCACACAGCGATCAGGGCTGGCGAGCCGCTGAGCGAGAACCAGATGCGCTCGCTAGTCTCCGAGCTGCTTCGGACCGAGAGTCCGTACACGTGCGAGCACGGGAGGCCCACGATGGTCGGCCTGTCCCCCGTCGACCTCGAGAAGCTCTTCAAAAGACGCGTGTGAGCGCACTCACGCGTGCTCGAAAATCTGCTTGCCGTCCTTCAACAGGATGCCGTACTTCCTCGCGACGCTGCCTACCCTGTCTGCCACATCCTTCTCCAGCAGTGGCGGCTTGTGTGTGGACAGTATCTCTTTGGTCCTTTTCTTGGAATACTCTATCAGGTCATCCACTGAGTAGTCCGGTTCTCCTGGTGCGTGGAACCACGTGATCTGAGGTGTCATCATGTCCTTCCGCATGTACTTCAGCGTGTGCGGATCTGAGAGGAACATGCCGCCTGGTCCCTGGCGCTTGATTGCGTCGAAGCCTATCGTCGCGTCATTGACTTCGATGCCCGCCCTCACCCGCCTAAGCCATCTCCAGACCTCGCAATCCATGACCAGTTTCTCGAGGGACATCATGCCTGCCCTGTCTAACCCGGCAAGGCCGACCATGAGGTCCGCTCCTGTGAGCAAGGATGCCATCGCGGTGATCGCGCTCTGATAGCCGGCTTCGGCCGACATGGTCTTTGAGGAATTGGACGGACCACCGCAGCAAGATGGCAGGCCGTAATGCCTGGCCATCTCGATCCCTGCGATATCCATCAACACGCCCTCTGGGGAAGCACAGAGAAAAACTCCTGACTTCAGGTCCGTGGCACCGGAGAACGATGAGTAGATCGATGGAGCTCCGGGGTTCGAGACCTGCGACATCGTCAGACCGCATAGGTTCTCAGCGTTGATTACCGCAAGCGTGCCGGCAACTGTGACAGGCGTCACGGAACCAGCGATGCCCATGCTAAGATGGACCATCGGGACGCCTGCCCGGGACAGGATGACGAGTGCCTCGGCCTCTCCCTTGTCATATCTGAGAGGTGATATCGGCGTGCATACGTCTGAGAATATGGGCCTCTTCCTAAGTTGCTCCTTGGAGCCCAGTATAGCCGATGCGACATCGATTTGGAAGTTCGCTTCCTCGGCCGATGTTGCCCCGTGCTGCACGTGCTTCGAGGTGTACGCAATCGTGACGAGGAACTCGTACAGCGATGATTTGTCGGATGGCATGTCCGTCGCGACGACCGGAGGCCAGACGAAATCGACTTCCGGGAGCGCGTCGGCAAGGACTGCGAAGTCCTTCACATCCTTGAGCTTGGAGGGCCTCTTCGCGCAGCTGTCAGCCTCGTACATCGCCGGGGGCTGGCCGTCGGTCGATATGAGCTGGACGCCATCACCCGGGACCGTGTGATCCACCCCTCTCCTGGAGCATAGCGTGATGTTTCTGGGGGCTGACTTGAGTGCCTGCGAGACCATCTTCTCATCGAGGAAGACTGTCTGCGTCTTCTGGTCGATCTTCGCACCAGCTTCCCGCATCAGCTCCACGACGGATGGACTTTCTATCTTCACTCCCACCTCTGCCAGGATCTTCAGCGACGAACTGTGAACGAGCTCGACATCTTCCTTAGACAGCACCCTCATGTTGACCTTGGACATGGTCCTTCCTCCGGAGCGACAACTCTCCTCCAAATGCGGGATGGCGAGGTACTAGATTAGCCTATTGTCGCCTGTCTGTCGTCTTTCTTGCTTAGCTGCACGCAGGGCAAAGTATTAATTGCGTTCTCAGGTCTTTGCCGTCCCGTCAGAGGCTGAGCGAAATGGGCCTGAACATGGCTTTAACAGAACTGGAATCCGACAAGGCGTTGTGCAAGGGCAAGAAGCTCTCGGTCGTCAAGGTCTTCCTTGAGGACCCGAGCAGATGGGAGAAGATCGTCGAGGTCGACAGGATAGTCGACCTCAAGAAGGCTGCCGACAAGCTCGGCAAGGACAAGATTGACGAGTTCATCAAGAAGTCAAAGCTGAAGGTCGAAGGCGACGAGCTCTATCTGGAGAAGGTCAAGGACGAGAACGACAGGAAGATGTTCGAGCCGTTCGTGAAAGAAGCCAAGACGAAGTGGATCCTGATGGAGAAGGTCCCGGCCGACCAGAAGAAGGAAGTCGTGGCCGCGGCCAAGAAGGAGAACACCGTCACCGAGTGGGATATGCTCGAGTTTGACGAGATGTACGCGACATGCGGCAAGTGCGGTCTGTCCTGGGACAACAAGAAGGGCTGTGTGGGAAACTTTGGACCCTCAGCGTCTCCAGTGCCCGAGCTTGCCAGAAAGCATGGGCTCAGCATACTGTCCAAGGTCGACCAGCTGGCTGAGCAGAAGAAGATACTGTCATCCGAGGACGCGGACGAGCTCCTTAAGGAGGTCAAGGTCCTAAGGGAGAAGGCTCCAGCTGAGGGAAAGGTGATCGTCCGCAGGATCGAGGGGACGCTCAACAGGCTCGAAGCGCTGACCAAGTGCGCCAAGGACTACAACGTGGGCTTCTACTTCTTCTGAGAGGGGTGTTGCACCCCATGGGAGCCGCGCAAGAGAGCTCAACTGGCCAGAGAGACGATGCCATATTGGTCAAGGGGGACGAGGGCGCCCTCTCATTGGAGCTGATGCCCCTGCGGGAAGGGGTCGCGAGAGCGTTCCTCAGGTTCTCTCCTAGGAATCTGAAGCTATCAGGGCCGTCCGTCAAGAGACTCAGTGACGAGCTGTGCGCGAGACCGTACTCCAAGATCCTCGTCCAGGATTCAAAACACAATCTCCTGGCGAGGTCTCTGGGCGCTTCGGGCTGGAAGGTCGGGGCGGCCATCGATCCGAACATGAACAAACGGTGCGCACTCGTAACCACTTACGATATCCCGATCGATGAGCATCTGCGTGACTCGAACGGAGCAGTCCCGAACATATCGGGCACGTCAGAGCTGAACGGCATCAGGGTGGACATAAGTGAACGAAAAGCGTGGGCGTTCTACACCGACGACGGCGAGACGGCCAGGGTCGTATCAGAAGGTCCTCGGAAGCAAGGACTGATGGTCGCGAAGGAGACGGACGACCTATTCGAGGCAGGGGACTGTCTGGTGCGGTTCCTCACGGCCTCTAGGAAGTCTTGGGCGGTGTTCTCCACGGATTTTGGAAGGTTCATCAGGAAGTTCGACCCGACCACCATGTGGCGGATGGTGCTCGAGCGGCCCGTGGCATACGAACACACGTGCGAGGCATTATCGAGCAGGAACCGCTCGCAGGCCGTCAAGTTGTTCTCCGAGTTCTACGACGAATCAGCTCTGCAGTCCATGTTCCGCCTGCGAAGGTTTAGATCAGACATGAACTACTCAATCCATCTGATCCAAGGGGGATTCGTCATCACCCGGCTCGAAGGGGATACTGGCCTGATCTTCGACATCTACGTCACACCTTCGGGACAGGGAGAAGGCCTGGGCACTGAGCTCATGAGGTGCGCCTTGACAGATCTCACGGGCAAGGTATCGTCGTGCTACCTCCACACGAGCTACCCGAGGGCCAAGCACCTGTACGAGAAGTTCGGGTTCAGGGCAGTCTACTCACAGCTGGGCATACGACTGGACGAGCTTGCCTTAGAGCCTCC
>JAHIZT010000057.1 GCA_018814355.1 Candidatus Thermoplasmatota archaeon
CCGGGGTCCAATCCTTGACTGTGATGTTAGGCCTCTAGGACCTGAGATAGCATGGCCTCTCAGGTATTCCTAGTTTCGCCCCTCGACGGGGGCAAAGGACCTCTTCTACATACCATCCCTATGGTCTTTTCCTCTCACAGGCCGTGTGTGGACCGACCATTCAGGGTCTCGCATGGGCTCCTCTTGGGAGGTACCGAGAGAAGGAAGGGCGAAGCCCGAGCGTCCCGCCATCAGAGGACGGAATGCTCAAGAGACCACGACATCCGTGAACCGAAAGCCCTCGACATCGAACAGTCCCTTGTCGCCCAGCTTGAGCTTCGGTACGACCAGTAGGCTGAGGAACGACATGGTCATGAACGGACCCTCAAGAGTGCAGCCAAGCGCCCGGACCCTCTCAAGCAGTCCATCGAGCACGCGTTTGACCTCGCTCGCGGGCTTTGTGCACATCAAGCCAGCCACCCGCAGGTTCAGTGTCGAGCACCTTCCTTCGGAACAGATGCAGTACCCACCCCCCTCCTGGATGAGCGTGTTCACGGCAACCGCCATGTCTTCCGAGTTCGCTCCCACAGCGATGATGTTGTGCGAGTCATGGGCGACGCTCGAGGCGATCGCCCCGCCTCTCAGGCCGAACCCTTTGACGAAGGCGCTGCTGACGGGCGCGTCACGGTACCGGTTCACAACGGACACCCGCAGGATGTCCTTCTCGAAGTCAGGCATCACTTTGCCGTTCTCGACTCGGAGCTCCGACACGAGGCTGTCGGTGATGATCTCGTCCTTGATGAGGCCGATCACCCTTGCATTCACCGACCGGCCAGTCGCCACGACCTCGAAGTCCGAAGGCACCTTTCGCTGGAGCGGGAGCAGGTTGACCATCTCTTTTGGCCTGACATCAAACAGGGGCACTCCCCCGCGGGCGACCAGTCTCCCGCCCACATACACCTCCTCTACATCGAACGACTCGAGGTCCCTCACTTTGACCAAGTCAGCCTTCTTCCCCGGCTCGATCGCTCCCAGGGGAAGGTTGTAGTGAAGAGCAGGATTGAGCGTCGCCGCCCTGAGCGCATGCATAGGCTCGATTCCCAGCGCGACCGCCTGGGCCAGGGACCTGTTCAGGTGGCCTTGGATCAGCTCGGACACGCTCACGTCGTCCGACACCAGGAGGAACTCGTGGTCCTTCGCGAAGGGCGTGAGGGCCTCAAGGTCCTTCGACGCGCTTCCCTGCCTGACCATTATCACCATTCCCAGTGAGGCCTTCTCGCTCGCTTCCTGGGATGAAGTGCACTCGTGATCGGTCGAGATACCTAGACTCACGTACTTCTCGAGTTCAGCCCCGCTGATGAGAGGGGCATGGCCATCGATAGGCTTGTGCAGCCTTCTTGCGACCTCGATCCGTGCCATCACGTCCGGGTCGCGGCCTATCGCGCCTGGATAGTCCGTCAGCTCTCCGAGGGCAACGAAGTCGTCTCGGGCGAGCAGCAACTCTATGTCGGCTGGCCCGAAGGTGGCCCCCGAGGTCTCGAGGCGGGTTGTGGGCACGCAAGAGGGAGCGGTGAAGTAGACGCGCAGGGGGGTTGTGCGTGAGTCCCTTCTCATGTATTCGATGCCGGCAAGACCCAGCACGTTCGCGATCTCGTGAGGAGACGCCACGACGGCCGTGGTCCCGTGAGGAACGACGACCTCAGCGAACCTCGACGGGCACAGAAGCGACGACTCGATATGTATGTGCGAATCGATAAGCCCAGGGATCAGGTATCCGTCGAACTGGCCCTCTGTTTCCTCGACCCCGGTTATGACTCCGTCTTTCTCGGATATTCTTGCTGGGAACACCCTCCTATTGCGGACATCTACCAAGTTCCCTACGATCAACGCTCACACGGCGATTCTGTATGGAGTTCCGGCGAATTAACGATTATCTTCCTAGTCGGATTCAAGGAGGGGAGTCGTAGCAGGCCCCGTTCCTCAAAAAGCCAATAGAAACGAAAGGCGATAGGGGTCGGAGGTGGCGAAGTAAATGTCGAGTTCTTCCATTGTCATCAAGGAGCTGGAGAAGAAAGACCGCGAGAGAGCGACTAAGTTCGTGAGGAGGATGATGAGATGGACCATGAAGACCTATGGGAAAGGGGGCTACTCGAGGGAATCGCTCGACCACCACATATCAACTGCAATACGAACACTTGACCTGGCAATCAAGGATCCGAACCATTACTGCATACTTGCGATCAAGGACGGAGAGATAATTGGAATGGCCCTCGGACAAGTGCTCGGCGGTGTTGGGCGGATAGACTGGATGGCTGTCGCCCCCGAGCGCCATCGCCAGGGAGTCGGCAAGAAATTCATGGCGGCAATGTCCTCATCTCTCCCTCTACCTACCTGTGATGAACGCATACAATTTCCTCAGCGTCCCTGATCGTCACGCAGGCGCACATCATGTCGTTTCCATGCGCGAGCGGAGCGCTCATTCGTCGTACCTGGTCGACTTCCCCCTCTTACGCTCGCTCAGCTTCTTCCCTCGCTTCCGGGAGATGCGCTTCTCCAGAGTGTCGAGCGCGGAATCGACCGCGGCGTAAAGGCTCCATCCAGTGGACTTCGCGAAGTGCATCCGCTTCTCGGTCGTCAACCTGGCGGATATGCCGTACTTCGTGAGGCCCCCGCTCTTGTGGTAGGCGGACGCGTGCATCGTGAGCGTCTTCGGGTCCTCCGCCCGACTGACTC
>JAHIZT010000058.1 GCA_018814355.1 Candidatus Thermoplasmatota archaeon
CGCCAGGGACTGCGGTTAGGATTCGCGGCGGCCGCGGATTTCGTTGAGATAGCCTTTGACAACGCCTGGATTGGCGAGACCTTGATGACGGATCAGGAACATAGGGAACACCTCAGTCGCTCAATTGAAGCCGCTCATGCTAGATTCGTGTCTGAGACACGGGGGAGACGGTGGTAACCATTCGTCGCTCGCGACGTCAGATGATCTTGAAGACCTGCAGAACGATGCTCAGCAATGCGATGGCAATGCCAAGAACTGCAAGGATGTTCTTGACTCTGTCTCGGCCGGCATCAGTCGTTTCTGGTTTTGTATCCAACGCAATATAATGACTCGCCGTCTGGCGCGTCTCCTCCGGAATCGCTATGTAGTAGCCCACGAGGAATTCTAACCACTGCTTTGCGGTGACTGCCTCAGGATCTATGCTTTCCCTTAGAGAGAGAAAGTACTCCTTGAACGGTTCGTGGAATCGGCTATCCTGGAGATTCGACCGCTTGTTGACGAAATCCAACTCGATGGGGACCCGGTCTCGATGCCCGTCTGAGCGTACATGTGCCTTCGGCCCTCAGCGGCCCCCGTGATCATGCTGATGTCCTCCACGAGCGCAGGCTCCGCGAGCGCGGACGAGAGCGCGATGTGACTCACGCCGACGTTCTCCGTGTGCTTCAGGACCTCCTCGAAGAGCTTCACGACTGCCTCTCTGTCCGGCCTCATGCTTTTGGCCTTGTACCTCAGGACATCCTCTGCATGCAGAGTGATCTTGTCCCTAGCGGCCACATTGGTCCTGACCTCGTCCAGGATCCTGGCGAGCGGAATGTGCCTCACGGTCCTCATGTTAGGGTTGCAGAACTCGCATCCTCTCCCGCAGCCTCTGCTTATCTCAACAGTCCCGTTTATGGTCGGCGCGCGTATCATGGGTATCTGATCGACTGGCACAGGACCCCCGGTGACATAGCTCGGAAGGTTTTTGCACTCGAGGGCGTCCTTGAAGAGCTGAGGGGCGATGAGCTCACCTTCTCCCTCCACTATGCAGCTGATGCCCAGTTGCTGCCTCACCTCGGCGTTCGTGAGCTGCCACACCCCCGGCCCTCCTACTATGATCGGTGCGTTCGCCGCTCTCGTATTGAGTTCCTCCATCAAGCTCCTGAAGAAGTACTTGGTGTAGCTTTCCTTGTCAAGCAGGCTTGAGAACGTGCTTGAGGCCGGTCCCACGCCCATAGGGTCGGATGAAGTGACGCCTACGACCTTCGTGTCAGAGCCGACCATCTTGGCCAAACGGTCAGGGTGGCATATGACGATGTCTTCGGCTGGTATGCCTGATCTGATGAGTGAAGCCTCAACCTTTCTGAGTCCCGCAGGTGCGTATGCTGCCCTTCCTTCCCGCCTAGGTTGCGCCGGACAGAACAACCTCGTGTAGAGCCACTTGGGCAAGACTCTCGGGAAGCATGCGGCAAATCCGATGAACATGCTTCCGTTGTAGTTCGACATCAGCGTTCTGTCGGCCGTCAGGACGATTCTGTGTCCCATTGACATGTCCCCCCAAGACCTCCTCAACTTACCTTGCTTGGAGCTTTTTGGTGTTTCAATGACCCCTCACGGTGTGAATCCAATCTTGCATCGATCTGAACTCCAGTTGCAGGGTCAGGGACGTCCAGTTTGGCGGACAGTGAGGACGACCTTATCTACAAATCGTTCAACATCCTTTTGATTCTTTGCCCCCGTGATCACCATTTTGGCTGAGACGTAAGAGAAGGAGGGAATTTGACACCGGGTCGAGCCAGACATTCATTCCTGAAATTCAGTCAACCCGAAATTGAGATCCCAGATATTGCGCATTGCACCGAGTCTAATCAACCGCCGGTAGATTCCGGATAACAATCTGGGCCTCCGCACAATGAATTGCCAGGATTCGTTGGAGTACTGACCACATTCTAGATTCGCGTTGCGGCCTTCATCTCCCGTGCATGTTTCTCGATGAGATCAAGTGCTTTGCTCCTGTTCTTTTCTGAGTAGATCGATATCAAGGCCGAGCCTTCGACAACCCCTGAGGCGCCTGCTAGGATCGCCTGGTGAACTTGGTC
>JAHIZT010000059.1 GCA_018814355.1 Candidatus Thermoplasmatota archaeon
TCGGAAGTCAAGGAGCTGGAAGTGATGGCCGACCATGTGCATCTCTTCATCGGAGCACCCCCGACGGAATCTCCTGTCGGGATCGTAAAGGCTCTGAAAGGGATCAGCGCGAGGGTGTTGTTCGACGAGCATCCAGTCCTGCGGACAATGTTCCGACAGGGGCATCTATGGAGCCCGAGCTATTACATTGGGACGGTGGGGCATGTGTCTGCGGAAGCGATAGCGAGGTATATCAGGGATCAGAAGTTGCGGAGGGTCGGGCGACCTGCTTCCTCCCCCAATGAATTGGGGGTCTCCGCAGGACGGATTCCATGAATCTGACTAGGTCGGAGGTCGCCAGCTTTGCCGCTTTGTCAAGAGTCTTAGCGGCAGCGTAGGACAACCATTCCGTGGGAGTCTCGATCATCGGCCTTCGTACCTCAATATCATCTGCTTTGGAAAGACTAAGGGTCACCTCGGCCGGGACCTCGATCCCGGTACCGCAGACCTCCCCGTCTCCCATCGCTGCGTGGACATCCCCCAGAGCGAACATCGCACCGTCGACGAAGGTCGGCAGATAGACCTTTGACCCTTCTCTCGCCTCCACCGTGTCCATGTTCCCTCCGTGATCGCCAGGGTGGAATGTCGGGAACTCGCCCTTCGCTGGGGACACGCCAAGCACGCCTACGTGAGGGTTGAGGTCTATCGACAGGTCGTCGGAGAACTTCGCCTTGTTGCCTCTGATCTCTACTATCTTAGTTCTCGATTTCCTGACATCCTCGCAAAGGATTCCGAGCTCGGGGGAGCACATGATGATTCCTAAGGGACCGCATTTTATTTTCTCGATGGAGATGCAGAGAGTCTCGCCTGCGGACATGCCATCGACTCTGACGGGGCCAGTGGCTGGATTCACACGCTCCATGGGGACGTCCTCGAACAGCTTCTTGGAGGTCTTGACGAGGCCGGAGAAACAGTCGGGGGATTCGACCACGACCATCTCTCCATTCTCAACCGAGTGCGCGGGTCTGTTCTTGGGGGAGAAAACGTGGATGACCTTCTTCGAGCTGAACCTCTGCAACATATCACCTGCTGGCACGGTTCATTGATGACTGAAGGCAAGTACTTTGTTGCTCCCGAACCTTGAGTACCAAACCTTTATGTAAGGCCATCCTTTTTGGAGCGATACACCGAGCTCCCGTAGTGTAGTCCGGCCAATCATTCGAGCCTCTCGCGGCTGCTTTTCGCGGCAGGCCGGTGAAAGTTCGATACCCGGGTTCAAATCCCGGCGGGAGCACTCCCGAATTCACTCTCCGCAATCGGACCGTTCTAAGCGCTGGTTCATTATCAGACTACTTGATTAGCGTCCTCACCTATCTTCGATGTGGGGCTGTGAGGATGATCCGTGCGCTCATATTCGACTGGGGAGACACAGTGATGAAGGTGTTTCCAGAGTCCTCCGGACCCATGGCACATTGGCCAACCGTGGAAGCCGTTCCTGGAATCGAGAGAGCGCTGGCGTTCGCCCAGCCGATCTATCGACTTGTGCTCGCTTCAAATGCAACCGACTCAGGACCTGGGTTAGTCATAAACGCTCTTGAACGCGTTGGTCTTGATCGCTATTTCCACGAAGTCGTCACCGCGAAGGAGTTGGGAGCCTCAAAACCAGACGTGGCCTTCTTCAAGGCGATATTGCGGAAACTGAAGTGCGCACCTGAGGAGACTGTCATGATCGGAGACAAGTTCGACGCGGACATCTCCGGCGCCAAGAGAGCTGGTCTTTGGACAATATGGTACAACCCAACCGGGAAGAAGCTCCCGCTGAACGGCGAGCGCCAGGCGGATACAGTCATACGGGATTATTCTGAACTGGATAACGCCCTGATGGTGATCTCAAGCAGGTCCCAGAGGCCTATATCCTGATCCAGATATCCTGCATTCTGCCCTCGTCCGATCTAACAGTACAGAAGCAAGACCGACGATGACTCGGTTCTAGTCGATCGAGCGTGAGGTCGAGATGAACCTGATGGATCTGACGCCTTTTACCTTCCTAATCTTCCCGAGTATCTCCCTAAGCCTGCTATTTGGGCCTCTAGCAATGAAGACCTCCATGCATTGTCCTTTTTCGATGTGCAGATGAAGCATCATCTGGATCTCTTCGTATCTGTGCTGTAAGACGGAGAGTTCGCCTCTCGGGCCGATCTCATCGTAAATCATCGTTATGACAATCTGATTCTCGCCTTCGGCGCTTTCCCACTCAACCTCATCGACGAAAGACCGCATCGACTCTCGCACAGCGTCCGATCGAGACCTGAAGCCCTTGGTGGCAAGAACCTCGTCGAAGCGTCCGAGAAGCTCCTCAGGGACGGATATGCTGACAATTGCCATCTTCTCACCACCGAAGATGTACAGGCAGACTATTTCAGACTTAGCAGGGAGTGGGCCAAATCAAAACGGCTCTGAGTACCGACTTCGATGCGCCCAATCCTACAGTCTCCCAAGTCTTTTCAGGATCTCCTCAGGTGCAGAGACAAGTGCCGCACGAATCTCTTCAGGTAGCATCCCCGCTCCCCGAGCAACAGTGTTCGAGAAAGCCATCGAGCTCAGGTCCTCTGTGGAATGGGCATCAGTGTTGACAACGAGTTTCGCCTTCATCTCCCTCGCGAGCGATGCGACATGACCATTGGCAAGTGAATGGCCTCCACGGCACGTGATCTCCAGATAGACATCGTTCTCGGCAGCGAGTTCCACCTCATCAGCAGATATCATGCCCGGGTGTGCTAGGATGTCCACATCCGGGTTCGCCACCGCCTTTCCATTCGTCCCCTTCTCCACCGGCTCGACGGGGGTCTCGCCATGAACGACTATCAACTCCGCCCCCGCCTTCCGCGACTTCCTTATCGCGTCGTCCAGATACCTGACGGGGACATGGGTCAGCTCCACGCCAGGAATCGCCTGAATGCCCCAGGCATCGGATTTCTCGCAGTCTTTCTCAAGTGCTCTGACGACCTCTTCGATGTTGGAGAAGGATGCGTGGTCCGTCAGGGCGATCGCGCGGTGGTCGGCAGCCGCTGCCCTTCTGATCATCTCCATCGGGAGAAGATCGCCGTCGCTCAAGGTCGTGTGCATATGGAAATCGCATCGTCTAGCCCTCATTTCCTTCGTCCCTCCAGTTCCCCATAGATGTCATCCATCGTTATGCCTTCGTCGAACAGCAGGACCATCAGATGATACAGCAGGTCCCCTGCCTCATATACTATCTCCTCTCTGGATTTGTCCTTCGCCGCGATGATGACCTCCGAGCTCTCCTCGGCGATCTTCTTCAGGAGAAGGTTCCTGTTCTTAAGCAGCTTGACAGTGTATGACGATTCAGACTCGGTCGCCTTCCGCTCGGCGAATACCTTCCACAATTGAGAGACCACATCGCTCTGGTGGATTGGCTCCTTGTAGAAGCACGAATAGCTCCCCGTATGACATGCAACCCCCGTCTGCTCGACCCTTGCCAACATCGCGTCTCCGTCGCAGTCGGTCATGAGTTCGACGCACTTCTGGAAGTTTCCGGAGGTCTCCCCCTTCTTCCAGATCGCGTTTCTCGACCTGCTCCAGTAATGCATCAAACCTGTCTTCTTAGTCAGCTTAAGCGCCTCTTCGTTCATGTAGGCGAGCATCAGAACGTTGTTATTCCTAACATCCTGTACAATCACCGGCACAAGCTCTTGCTTCTCGCTCATTATCCCGCACCCTTCCTTATTGAAACGCCTTTCGATTCAAGGACCCGCTTGACATCGGCGACCGTGTGCTCGCCGAAGTGAAATATCGATGCTGCGAGGGCTGCATCCGCCTCACCCTTGGTCAGCACTTCGAAGATATGATCGATGGTGCCGCAGCCGCCGGAGGCTATGACAGGCACATTCACAGCACGAACCACCTGCCTAGTCAGCTCTATATCGAAGCCCATCTTCGTTCCATCGGCGTCCATGCTCGTGAGGAGTATCTCCCCAGCTCCTCTCTCGCATACCTCCTTGGACCATTCTATTGCATCGATTCCAGTCGCTCTCGTGCCCGAGTAAGTGAATACTTCCCAACAGTCATTGCTACTGCGCTTGGCATCTATCGCGACCACCATGCATTGGCTCCCGAACGCCTCAGCACACTCCGCTATCAGGGATGGTTTCTCGACGGCAGCGCTGTTTATCGAGGTCTTGTCGGCGCCAGCCTTGAGCGTCGCCCTGACGTCTGCGAACGATCTGATGCCCCCGCCGACGGTCAGCGGAATGAACAAGGTCTCCGCGGTCTTCTGAACCGCCGCGCGAAGGGTCTCCGCTCCCGCGACCGACGCGTTCACATCAAGGAACACTATCTCATCGGCTCCCTGGTTCTGGTATTCGACCGCCAGTTCGGGTGGATCACCCACGCTCCTGAGGTTCTTGAAGCACACGCCCTTGACGACTACGCCATCCTTGACGTCCAGACAAGGTATGATCCGCTTCGTCAAAGGCATCAGGCGATCCTCCACTTCACATTCGATTTCGTTGACAACGTCGTCGCGGAGGAAGCCATCGCGTCCTTGAGAGCTAGTCCGAGTGCTTTGAAGGTGGCTTCGACTATGTGATGATGGTCCTTCCCCCTCAAGACCACCGAGTGCACAGTGGCTCTGAGCTCCATCGCGAATGACCGCACGAAATGCTCGTACATCTGGTCTGGGACATCGAAGTGCGCGAACGGTCTGTCGATGAGGTCGACCGTGACCTGTACTAAGGACTCATCCATCGGGACTGTGGCGCTTGCTATCCTCTTGATTGGTCCATCGCCCAAGGCCTCCCTGAAAGCCCGGCCGATAGCGATTGCCACATCCTCTACGAGGTGGTGCGCGATGTCTCCTTCTGCAGTGATTTCGAGGTCGACCCCCGAGTACTTGGCAAGAGTCTCCACCATGTGCCTCAGGAACTCGTCCGGCATCTCGCACTTGCACCTGCCGGAGCCGTCGATGTTGAGCTTCAATCTGATGATCGTCTCCTTCGTCTTCCTAGTCAATTCTGCCTTTCGGGCACTTCTCTGATAGCTCATCTGAACCCCCTCACAGCCTTCTTGAAATCTATATTGCCAGTGTATATCGCCATGCCCACGACCGCTGAGTGCGCGCCCATCCTCTGGAGCTGGTCCAAGTCACCCATCGTCGTGATGCCGCCGGAGACAATCAAGGGTTTTGTGACTGCGGTCATCAGCGCCTGAATTGCAATAGGGTCTATCCCCTGCAGCCTGCCCTCCACCTCTATGTTCGTGTACAAGAAACCGAAGATCGGCAACTCATCCATCTCCGCTGCAACGGACAGCAGCTCCTTTCCGGAGCTCTCCTGCCAACCTTTGATGAGGACTTCGTTTGAGACAGCGTCTATCGCAACGACTATACTCTCTGGATATTCGCTTGCCAGCTTCTCGATGAAGGGTCTATCCTGGATGGCCCTTGTGCCAACGATGACCCTTTCACAACCAATGTCGAACAGCCTCTGGACCTGCGCCTCCGACCTTATGCCTCCCCCGACCTGCACCGGGATATCGACCGCAGCAATCACCATCTCGACCAGGGATTCATTGTTGCCAGTGCCAAGGGCTGAGTCAAGGTCGATCACGTGGATCATCTCGGCGCCGTCCTTCTCCCACCGCCTAGCGACTCCCATGACATCCTCGATCCTCACCTTCTCAGTGCCCGGTTTTCCACCGACAAGCTGGACGCAGCTACCTCCCTTGACATCGATTGCCGGTATGACCTTCAAGCTGACCCCTCCGCCAACTTCACGAAGTTCTCTAGTAATCGCAACCCCGCGGGACCGCTCTTCTCTGGATGGAACTGCACGCCGCAGACCACACCCTGGCGTACCGCAGATGCGAACCTCTCACCGTATTCGGTCTCTGCTATCTCGACCTTTGCCTTCGACCTGCAGATGTACGAGTTCGCGAAATAGAACTGGGTCACGTGCGGGATTCCACTGAAGAGAGGGTCGTCCCGGGCAACGACATCGTTCCAGCCCATCTGGGGTATTCGGCCGCTCTTCAGCTTCTTGACATCTCCTTTCAGTATGCAGATGCCTTCACCGGGTGATTCCTCGCTACGCTCGAAGAGTATCTGCATGCCGAGACAGACGCCCAGTGTGGGCGTGCCTCCGTTGATCGACTTCCTCAGGTCAGGGAGCCTTGGTCTGAGCACATCCATGGCGGCGCCAAAGGCTCCCACGCCAGGGAAAACAATGCAGTCGGCCGAGAGCAGCAACTTTGGGTCTGTCACGATCTGGACCTCTGCTCCCGCCCTCTCCAGCCCCTTGGAGATACTGAACAGGTTCCCGACACCATAGTCCATTAGGGAAATCCTCATTGCTGCCCTCCAACAAGTAGATGCTCCAACTTTTCCAGCAACTTGTCGAGCATTTCCCTCGGCCCGACCGTCACCCTGACATGGTTCTCAAGCAGCGGGTACGCGTTGCAGTCCCTAATTGCCACCCCCTCTCCTCTCAGCGCCGACACCAACGCCGTGCTCGGAACAGGCGATTTGCACAACAGGAAATTACAGTCCGAAGGATAGACAATGAACCCCAACGATTCCAGCTTCGGGGCGAGGTAGGCACGCTCTGTCTTCATCCTGGAGACCATCTGGTGAACCCATTCTCGGTTGTCCAATGCGTTCACTGCCACGGCCTCTGCGAAGGAATTGAGTCCGAACGGAGTTCTGACCGCCCGGAGCTCGTCTATGACCTCCTTCCTGGAAATCGCATAGCCGATTCGGAGCCCCGCAATCCCATAGGCTTTGGAGAAGGTCCTCATATCGAGGGAGTGTTCAGAGTTCATGACCTCTTGCAGCATGTTTGAGCCACAGAAGTCAGCGTATGCCTCGTCCAGCATGACGAGCCCGAACGATTCGTTCAATATTCGTCTCACCGCGGCCATGTCGAATAGACGGGCTGTCGGATTGTTCGGCTGACAAATCGCAACGATCTTCGCGCGCTCTTCCAAGATCGGCTCTGCATCTAGCGAGAAGTCTTTCCTCAGCATCTTCTCGGCAATCCTCGCCAAGTGCAACCTGCCGTAGAACTTGTACATGCTGAACGTCGGCGTGGGCGAACAGAGTGCATCGCCTGGGTTGATGAAGCACTTCGAAGTGATGTCGAGCAACTCATCTGACCCGTTCCCCACTATCACCTCGTCCGAGGAGACCCCGAACTCGGAAGCGATCCTTTCCCTTAGCGCATCCGAGCTCTCGCTGGGATACGCCCAGAGCCTTGAGAAGTCGAACCTCTCTGCCGTTTCAATTGCAGCTGGGTTCACACCGAATAGGTTCGCGTTGTCGTTGAGAAGGACCATGTCCTTCCTCGATATGGAATAGGTGGGCTTCGCCAGTGTTCCCAGCGTCTTCCGCTTCAGCTCGCCGACGGACGTCATTTGCTCATTCTCCTCGAACGGGTCAAAGCCGCCTCCGCGTGAGCGGGAAGACCTTCCGAACGCGCCAAGACGTTCACGATCTTAGATAGCTTGATCGCTCCCGCCTCGCTAATGCTCTGGTACGGTATGATCTTGAGGAAATCATAAACCGAGAGCGAAGAACGCATCGAGGCAACGCCCTTCGTCGGGAGAATATGGTTGGTACCTGAACAGTAATCCCCGAATGCCACCGAGGAGTACCTCCCAAGGAATACGGAGCCGGCGTTCCTGACGTCATCAAGGAGGCGGTCTGGTTTCCCGACATCAAGAAGCAGGTGTTCAGGGGCGTAAGAGTTCGCAAACCTGACTGCTTCCGAGATCGACCTCGCGACGACGCAAATCGCGCCTTTCTCAGCAGCCTTGGAGGCGATTTCGCTCCTGATAGCCTTGGCAAGCTGCAAATCCAATTCCTCGCAGATCTTATCAGCGACCTTCCTCGAATCAGTCACTAGAACAGCACGCGCGAGCGGGTCGTGCTCGAGCTGGGCGAGCATGTCAGATGCGATCATCTGCGGATCCGCATGGATATCTGCGATGACGAGTATCTCCGACGGACCTGCAAGGAAGTCTATTTCGCAATCGTTCCTCACAAGGAGCTTGGCAGCGGTGACGAACGCGCCTCCAGGGCCGACGATCTTCTGCACTCTGGGAATCGACTCTGTACCGTATGCCATCGCTGCGATGCTGTGGGCTCCTCCGACCGCGTGGACCTCCGTGATGCCACAGAGATATGCAGAGGCCAGTATGGCGTCAGGCACCCTTCCGGCCCTGCCTGGAGTGCATAACGCAATCTCCCCGACCCCGGCGATCCTTGCCGGGACGCAGGCCATGAGGACTGTGGACATGTAGTCGGCGGTGCCGCCTGGGACATAGACCCCGACTCGCTCCAAAGGCACCACCTTCTGTCCGAGGGTGCAACAATCATCTCTGAACTCGAACGGCTTCAGGACCTGCTTCGAGTGGAATCTCTCGATCCTCTTCTTCGCCACCGTCAGTGCGCGAAGGAGTTCCCCTGGGATCATGGTCCTCGCAGAACGTATCTCCTCCTTCGGGACTGTGAGCGGTCCGCGTTTGAATCCGTCCAATGAACGTGCAAACTCGATGAGTCTTCTGTCGCCACCAACACGGACGCCCTCCACAATCGGCCGAACCTTCTCAATCGCGTCAGAAAGGTCGACGCCCTGCCGAGTCAAGACCGCATTGAGCTGGTCGACCGTCATCTTCCCTAGTTCGAAGGTGAGCATGTCACAGTACCATCCTATCGATTGGCATCACGAGTATTCCTGTGGCACCGATGCTCTTGAGCATCGTGATCACACCGTTGACTTCGTCTTCGTTGGCGACAGCGTGGATAGCCACCATGTCCTCACGGCCCATGATGTTCATGATAGTGGGACCTGAGATCCCCGGCAGAA
>JAHIZT010000060.1 GCA_018814355.1 Candidatus Thermoplasmatota archaeon
CGGAGAAATAGGCAATCAGGACATTGAATACCGGGATACCCATACTGTGTGTTCCCTGTTCGGAGATGCTTGGAAGGTTCAAGTGCCCCGAACCGAGAATCTCAGAGGCGATTTCGCACTCAGTTATGGAATCGTTGTTGAAAGGGTATGGGCTAATCGATAGAGGATAGAGCCTAGTCAGGAAAGATGCAACTGCTATTACCACGAAGGCAAAGTACTCAACTGCCGTCTTTTGTGAAACGGGCGTTAGAGGCTTCATAGCATCCGTTCTTCATATGTGTTCTTGAGTCGTTTCAGCTCGAATGGAGTCGTAATAATTAACCTTTGCTGGCATTGCGTTACACAAAAATCTCCGAGGAAGGGGGTCAGAACGTGCGTGCCCATCAATGATCTTGCATTGCTGGCGGATATCTTCAGTGACCAGGCAAGGGAATCCAGCGCTCCGGTCAGAATCCAAGCATTGATAGAAGACTCCCTTCGAAAACGCGGGCATCGTATCTCGCATGCAATATCGTCCTGATTGTTCGTTCGTTGTACTTATCTGGAGCCGATTGTCGCCTCAAAGACTTCGAGAAAAATCGGTCTGCAGCTCTTGCGGGATAGATTCGCTAGGCCGGCCGCCCTTGCCTTGGTTCTTGTCTCCTCCGACAGGAGCGCTCGTATGTTATCCTCGGGCAGAGGATCCGATGGGTGCGTCTCTGAAACGACGATGCCAATGCTGTCTTTCTTGACAAGACTGCTCGCGTCCCCCAGGTTTTCCGTAATCACAACAGGAAGTCCGCAAAGCAGATACTCCGCGAACTTCGTCGGTGATGCTACATGGTTGATGATTGACGCTCTTCTCAGGAGTATTCCGACGTCGCACGCGCTCAAATACTCTGGAACGTTGTGCCTGGGAACACTCACCACGATCACTTTGTTCCTCATCGATTGGGGGATCTGATCAGCCGTCCGCTTACTCGATTCAGAGAACGCGGCAAGTACAATGAGGCGCTTCCCTGACACATCCCCCAAGTGAGAGAAGAAGAATATCGGATTGAACTCATCATATCGAACAGGAACCAGGCCAGAGTAGACGAAGACCACTTCACCTGGGGAGATCCCGAGAGTTGAGCGCACAGTTTCCTTCGTGAACCTACCAGGATCGAAGGCAGCCTCATCGGCAAAGCATGGAACGATGTATGTCCGCCGATCAGAACCGAGGCGGTTACGTATCTCCTGGCGGTGAGCGCTCGATACGCACACTATTGTATCTGCGTTTCGCAGGACGAAGCCCTCGACACATTTCCAAAACCTGGTTCTCCCCCGATGCCTCCGCCAATTTGGGTATTTCTCAAGATACTCGTCGACCTCCACTCCGTGGAGGTCCACGACTGATTGGACTCTGAGTATTCTCGCCATGATGATCGACAGGGCTCCCAGCTCGTTGTTGTGACCATAGACGATATTGATCCGCCTAACTAGAGCGAGCGGTATTACAAATAGTCCGAGCAGGGCCGTGTTGAGAAGAAAGGACAGCTCATACACTATTGGCAAGCCCCCATGCGGGATCTTCGGAAACGAAAAGCCCCCCATGCGCTTCCCTCCGATCTCATCCTTTAGACTCCTAACTGCAGACCCGATCGCCTCGATGTTCTTGATATTGCACCGCGAGATCACGTAGGCGTCCTCTGCCAGAGAGTCGACAACACAGTTCAATTCCTCGGATACTCGAGTCCTTACGCCACCATAACGGCTCAAGTCGTCGACAAGGAATAGTGCTCGGACGCGCAGCCGTTCAGTCGGTTTGTCGCCTTCCCCAGCCGAACCACGGGATTTGACCTCGTCCTCCAATCTGACAGAATTCATGGACATCCTCATATCGGAAGTTGCACGATGAAGAGAGAAACCCGCTCACTCTGATACATCAGGTAGCTATCCAGGGGCTTTCCTTCTGCTGAAGGTGGGCTCCGCCAGGAAGCAGAGAGAAGCTCAGAGGGGAATATTGCCGGCTGGGAAAAGTACTGACCAACCATAGTCGAAGGCCAGTTGCTGTCCACAACGACCATGAGATGAGAATGCGATTTGAAGTATCCTGCATTAGCGCCAACGACGAACCTTGCACCAGCTACCATCAGAGAGTTCACATTGCTATCCACACGGAGCTTGTCGTCGTAGCTGAGGAGATCTAGAAGGTTACGTGGGAAGTCCGCTAACGACAAAGTCACGTTTCCTTCCACTTGTTCATTCGTAATGTCACCAGCGAGGATAGCACCAATACCTGAGCTGAGGAATCGTGCACCCGAGATTGAAGATAGCTGCGCCGATAACACGATCGCGTTCGATATCACATATCCATTAGAGTCCGCATACTCCAAGTAGGCCGCATCATCGAACACTTGAGAGGGGACCTCGACGACATCCCCAGTCATGTAAGTTTGAGAGTTCCATCTCTCGGTGTTCCAGCTTGGGAGAAGCATAGAACCTGCGACGATTGCCGCGAGAGCGAAAACAGCAAATCTATTGCGCTTATGTGGGTCGAACCACCTGACAATCCACATTGTGCCTAGTACGGCGACGAAAGGAGCCATAAGCGTTGCAACGTACATGTTATGGCCAAGCATTGGAATCATGGATATCAAGAGCATCAACGGATACAACTTTCGTGCATGAAACCGCCGTGTTTTGTAGACAAATGGTATTCCAATGATTGCTACTGGCAGAATGAAGCCAATCTGACTGGTGTAACTCGCGGACATGTTAAGAACAATGGACACCAAGGTCGACTGGGAGTTGAATAGAGGCTCTTCCCCGAATGCAACAATCGGCGCTTTGAAAACCGTGATGAACCCGAAGGACACGACAGCAATCGCAGTCGCGACAGCTGCTGTGTAGAGAGCGAAGACCCTCTTCTTGTGGACCTTCGCCTTTTTGATTACATAATCGGCCCCAAGAGAAGCAAGCACGAAGGCGACCACGAAAACGAAAAAGAGCAGGGCCATGTGGTGCATTGCGAGGCAGCCAAATGCAAAAACGATCGCGACTAGGAGCAAGCGGTTCCGCTTGAGCGAGGAACCACGAAAGGCCACCAACAGACTGAGCATCATTAGCACGACCAGCGGGCCTCGTGCGCTCCCGACCCAGTAGGTGTTGTCGACGAATCTCGAGCCAGTGACCATGAA